>PANX01000024.1 GCA_002707795.1 Maricaulis sp. | reverse complement strand
GCGCTAGCTCACGCCCCATGACTGCTCCGATCAAGCCCGCCGGCTCTGCCGATGCCATTGCCGAAGCCGTTGCCATCCTGAAAGCGGGCGGCCTCGTGGCCATGCCGACGGAAACCGTCTACGGCCTGGCAGCCGACGCCGCCAATCCGGACGCCGTCGCGCGGCTCTACGCCGCCAAGGGCCGGCCGCGCTTCAATCCGCTGATCGCCCACGTCACCGGCCCGAAAATGGCCCAACGCATCGCCGAGTGGCCGGAGCTGGGTGCAAAACTCGCAGCGACCTACTGGCCGGGACCGCTCACCCTCGTCCTGCCGAAAAAGCCGGACGCGGCCATCGCCGACATTGCCAATGCCGGGCTGGACAGCATCGCCCTGCGCGCGCCGGCCCACCCGGCGGCCCGCACCTTGATCAGCGCTTTCGGTGCGCCCCTGGTAGCCCCCAGCGCCAATCCGTCCGGTTCGGTCAGCCCCACCACAGCCCAGCATGTTGCCGAGGGTCTGGGTGACAAGGTCGATCTCATCCTTGATGGCGGCGCCTGCCCGGTCGGCGTTGAGTCGACAGTCGTCGCCATCGACGGCAAACGCGCCATCCTGCTGCGGCCCGGCGGGCTGGCCCGCGTGCAGATCGAGCCGATCACCGGCCCGCTGGAAGCCCCCGAAGCCGATGCGCCCCTGGCCAGCCCCGGCATGCTGAAAAGCCATTACGCACCGGATGCAGCGATGCGGCTCAATGCCACCGAGGCCCGGCCCGGCGAACTGCTGCTGGGCTTCGGTGCCATTGGCGGCCACATCAACCTGTCGGAAGCCGGCGATCTCGCCGAAGCCGCCACACGCCTGTTTGCCGCCCTGCGTGATCTCGACGCACGCAGGCCGGAACGCATTGCAGTTGCACCCATCCCGGATCAAGGTCTGGGGGAAGCCATCAATGACCGCCTGCAACGCGCTGCTGCGCCCAAGGACGACCCGACGCCATGACTGCTGCTGTAACCCTGCCCGCCGACCTGATCGACAATCTCAAGGCCGCACTCGGCCCGAAAGGCTGGAGCCAGGATCCGCAGGAGATCGCACCGCACGTGCAGGACTGGCGCGGCCGCTACAAGGGCGAAACGCCGATCCTGCTCAAACCGGCTTCCACCGGAGAAGTCTCGGCCGTTGTCAGGCTGTGCGCCGAGGCCGGCGTGGCAATCACGCCGCAAGGCGGCAATACCTCGCTGTGCGGGGCGGCGACGCCCCAGGGCGAAGTGCTGATCTCGCTGAAGCGCATGACCGCCGTACGCGAGATCGACACCGACAATGATTCCATGACCGTCGAGGCCGGCTGCGTGCTGGAAAGCCTGCAGCAGACGGCAGAAGGCGCCAACCGCCTCTTCCCGCTCTCGCTGGGCTCGCAGGGTTCGGCCATGATCGGCGGGCTGATTTCCACCAATGCCGGCGGCGTGCACGTCCTGCGCTATGGCATGACGCGCGAGCTGGTCCTGGGCCTGGAAGCCGTGCTGCCGGACGGCACGATCTGGTCCGGGCTGACAGGCCTGCGCAAGGACAATACCGGCTATGATCTCAAGCAATTGCTGATCGGCGCCGAAGGCACGCTGGGCATCATCACGGCGGCCACGCTGAAGCTCTATCCGCGTCCCGGCCGCATGGAGCTGGCCTTCATCGGCATGAATTCCGTGGACGATGCGGTGAAGTTTCTCGGCATGGCGAAACAGGTCTCCGGCGGGGCCGTGACAGCCTTTGAAGTCATGCCGAACCTGGCGCTGGAATTCGTACTGATGCGGATACCCAACACGCGCGATCCGCTGGAAGCGAAACATCCCTGGTATGTGGTCTGCGAGATGAGTTTCGGCCGCCCGGACGGCGCGCGCGAGACCATGGAGGCCGCGCTGGAGCAGGGCTTCGAGGCCGGACTGGTCCAGGACGCCGTGATCGCGGAAAACGAGGCCCAGATGCAGGATCTCTGGCGCCTGCGCGAAAGCATCGCGGAGGCCGAACGCGGCCAGGGCCTCGCGGTCAAGCACGACGTCTCGATCCCGGTGTCGAAAATGTCCGCCTTCATCGACGTCGCCACGCAGCGCGTGAACCGGGACTTTCCGGACGGCATCGTGGTCGCCTTCGGCCATGTCGGCGACGGCAATGTTCACTACAACATCGCCTGTATCGACCCGGACGCCCATGCCGGCTTCATGGCCCGGGCGGGCGAAATGTCGAAGATTGTCTACGACACGGTGGACGAGTTCGGCGGATCGATCTCGGCCGAGCACGGGATCGGCATTCTCAAGCGCGAGGAACTGGCCAATCGCAAGCCGGTGGACGTGAAGGTGATGCGGGCGATCAAGCAGGCGCTGGACCCGAAGGGCATCATGAATCCGCGCGTGCTGTTCTAGACCGTTCTGGACGCCAGGTATTCGCGCCCGAAGTCGACCTTGATTGCCGCCCATAGCGGCAGATGGTCGGACATCTGGTGCGTGCGCCAATAGGTCCGGTAATAGAGCGACTTGTTGCCCCGCGGCTCGCCCCGCGACGTGGTGTGATAGGCCTCGCCCATATCGGGCACGTACAGCGCCTCGTCGTCCTCGCAATAGACGCATTCGTAGAAATTGAAGGCACCGGCGGCGATGATCTGGTCGCGCGTCAGGTTCGGCGTCATGAAGGCCATCTGGTCGAAAAAGCGTTCTTCCCGCCCGACATTGGTGACCTGCTGCAGGCCTTCGGGAATGACGAAGCCGGCATCGGTCAGCGCCGAGAAGGTGACGTCATCAGGCGCGAAAATATTGAAGTCGCCCAGAAGGATGAGATTGCGCGCCCAGGCGTGATCCTCCTTTGCCCGCGCAGCCATGAAGCGGGCCAGTTCGCGGATTTCACGCTCGCGATCAGGATCGTCGGCCCGGCTTTCGCCATAGAGGATATGCACGGTCGACAGCATGAACTTGAACCAGCCGGCCTCGAAGCCCACGACATAGGGTGTGCGGGCAAGCTGGCTGGCGGGCGAGTAGGCCAGCCGGCCGGCCTCGTCGCGGGTCTCGACCGGCGGAATGACGATTTCCCCCGCCAGGCCGCCAAAACGCACCTTGCGGCTGTCATAGAGGAAAGCCATCCGCTCCTTGTTGCCCCGGGTGCCGTCGGTGACATCGGTCACCAGGTATTTCCACCAGGGACCGAGAAGCGAGCGGAGTGTCTCCAGCGGTGCCGTATCGAGCCGCACTTCCTGCAGCGCGACCAGATCGAAGCGCGAGATGATCTCGGCGATGTAGTGATACGGCTCCATCCCGCGCAGACCGTAGGCCGGGCTGTCGAACTCGCGGATATTCCATGTCGCCAGCAGGAGGGTGGAATCCAGGGTCTTGGCGGGGATCTCAGCATCCAGCCGGCCTCCCAGAGCCAGGAGGCGCTGTGCGATGCGCCGCTGTACCGGATCGGTCTTGTCCAGGCTGTAGAAGAACGACATCGCCAGTCTCCGCAAGTTTGCGCCAGCATACAACCAAAACGGGAGGCGCGCCACGTCTTGCACCTGGCCGGCATCGGAAAATCCGTGAGCGGACATTGAGAAAACTCATGGCAAGAGCGGCGCCCGGTGCCTTTTCCTGCCCGACAGCCTCCCCTACCTTTGGCGATGAAGGAGGCCTGCCATGCTGATTCTGCTGTCGCCCGCCAAGAACATGAATTTCGATCCGGTCGAACGCGATCTGCCCGCGACCCGGCCGCCGCTGATCGACGAGACCCGTATCCTGTCGAAGACAACGCGCCAGCTGACGGCGCCGAAGATCAAGGCGATGATGAAGATCTCCGACGATCTGGCGCGCCTCAACCGCGAACGTTTCCAGGCTTTCGACGCCGAAGCGCCGGGCGAGAAACAGGCGGCTTTCGCGTTCAATGGCGAGGTCTATCGCGGGCTAGAGGCCGACAGCCTGTCGGACGCCGATCTCGACTATGCCCAGGATCACCTGCGCATTCTGTCGGGCATGTATGGCGCGCTGCGTCCGCTCGATGCCATCCACCCCTACCGGCTGGAAATGGGCCGCAAGTTGCATACGCGGCGCGGCGAGAATCTCTATGATTTCTGGGGCGACCGGATCGCGAAAGAGCTCAACAGCCTGCAGGAAGGCAAGGACGATCCCGTCGTTCTGAACCTGGCCTCAAACGAGTATTTCAAGTCGGTCGACCGGAAAAAGCTCAAGGCCCGCGTCATCACCGCGAACTTCAAGGAAGAGAAGGACGGGCAGTTGCGCGCCCTGATGGTCTTCGCGAAGAAGGCGCGCGGAATGATGGCCCGCTGGGTTATCCAGAACCGCGTCGAGGATCCGGCCGAACTGCGCAAGTTCGATCTGGGCGGCTATCGGTTCGAGGCCGACGGCTCCAGCGAGGACGAGCTGCTGTTCACGCGTCCCCAGCCTGTGGCGGCGAAGGCGGCGTAGAACTTCTTATTCCCCACATCCGGACGGTGTGTTAACCTCCAAGGGCCGCAGGAGATGGCTGCCACCATCTCCCTTGGCCGCCCTTCAGGCGATGGGGAGCCGGATCAACAGGGTCCACCCGCCGATCCGTCTTCTCCTCACCAAAAGGACGAGGCAGCATTTCGGAAACCGAAACATTGCTCCCTCCTTGGATTGCGCCGGCCTCCTGGGCCGGCGTTTTCATTCTTGCACAAAAAGCCCGCAATGGTTGTATTTTTAAACTCGCACACCATATGCGTTTCTTGACCCGGCCTGCGGCCTGCCGTTTCTTGCGCGGAGCACAAACTTGAAAGGTGGTTCATGTCTTCCATCCGCACCGATCTGACCGGCCAGGTGGCCATTGTCACCGGCTCCACGAGCGGCATCGGCGCCGCCATGGCCGACGCCCTGGCATCCAACGGCGCGAACGTGATCATCAACGGGCTGGGCGATGCGGATGCGATCGAGAAAGAGCGCGCCGGGATCGCCGAACGGCATGGCGTCGAGGTGCGCTATCACCCGGCCAACATGCTGAAATCCGCCGAAATTGCAGACATGGTGGCCTTTGCCGAACGGGAGTTCGGCCGCCTGGACATTCTCATGAATAATGCCGGCATCCAGCATGTCGCACCGGTCGATGAATTCCCGGAAGACAAGTGGGATGCCATCATCGCCATCAACCTCACCTCGGTCTTCCATGCCGCCAAGGCCGCCCTGCCGATCATGAAGCGCCAGGGCAAGGGGCGGATCGTCAACCTCGCCTCGGCCCACGGTCTTGTCGCTTCGCCGTTCAAGTCGGCCTATGTGGCGGCCAAACACGGGGTGATGGGCTTCACCAAGACGCTGGCGCTGGAAGTCGCCGAACAGGGTATCACCTGCAATGCGATCTGCCCGGGCTATGTGAAGACGCCGCTGGTGGAGAACCAGATCGGCGACACGGCGAAGGCGCGCGGGATTACCGAGGAAGAGGTCGTGCGCGACGTCCTGCTCGCTGCCCAGCCGACCAAGCAATTCGTCACCTACGACCAGCTCGCCGGTGCGCTGCTCTATCTTGTCTCCGACGCGGGAGCCAATATGAATGGGTCCTGGATCAGCGTAGACGGTGGGTGGACCGCGAAGTGACATTGAGTGCACACAAGGGTGACATAAGGGCGACATACGGGTGATGTCCGGACCCCATCCGGATACATATGCGCCCCGTCCCGTCGCCGGCGCCGGCATCGTCGTTTTCCGCGGCGAGGAGGTGCTGCTGATCCGGCGCGGCAAACCGCCCTATGAAGGCGAGTGGTCGCTGCCCGGCGGCAAGATCGAATATGGCGAGACCGCCGCGGAAGCCGCCCTGCGCGAACTGGCCGAGGAAACCGGCACCACCGCCCGGATCGCCGGCCTGATCGATGTCATCGACTCCATCGGCGCGCGCGAACCCGGCCGTCCGGGCGACTGGCATTATGTGCTGGTCGATTTTGCCGGCGTGTGGACCGGCGGTGAGCCGGTTGCTGCAGACGATGTCAGCGAGGCAGGCTTTTTTGCCTATGACGAGGCCGTGGCGATGACCCGCTGGGACAGGACGCGCGATGTGATCGGACGGGCGCGCGCGATCGTCGAGGCGCAGGCAGATCCAGCCTTGAGCGCGCCACAATCGGCGTCATGATGCCGGCCATGACCCCGACGCGTCTCCTGCTTGCGGCCGCCCTGGCCACGGCTTTGCCGGTCCTCGCCGAAGCGCAGAAGCCGTCGCGCGAGCCGGCGCAGGGCGAGGCCCGCTACGAGCAGGATCTCGACCTCGACCGCACCCTGCCCTTCCTCGCCTATACGCTCGGCGAGCTGCACTATCTGGCCTATGCCTGCGAGGGCGACAATGCCCAGCAATGGCGCGACCGCATGGTGGAACTCCTCGCCGTGGAAGCCTCGGACAATGGCCGCCGCCGTGACCGGTTGATCGAGAGTTTCAACGAGGGCTATCGTTCGCAGCAGCGCTACCGGGCGCGGTGCGGCGCCGAGGCCGATGCGGAACGCCGCGCCCTCGCCCATCGCGGCCGCGACCTCTCCGACATGATGCGCTCGGCCTATTTCGACTGACCGGACCTGGCCCCTCAAGGCGTTGCGGTGTTGAAATTTCTCAGGACACGATAGGTGATCGAGGTGTTCGTGGCCTCGACGATTTCCAGCTGCGCGCCCTGATAGCCGATCAGCGTCGAGGCCGAGAGATCGTATTCCACGGCATTCGAGAAGGCGGGCCGGGCCATGTTCCCAGAGAATTCGCGATAGCCGATATTGATGCGATCCCCGACACGCCCGTTATAGATCAGGGTCTGCTGAAAGGAGTTGTCGCGTTCGAGCACGCGCTCGGTGCGCTCGAAGGCGCGCTCGCGGCAGGCGCGGATATTGAACGCCGTGACAATGCACAGCTGGCCCGCCTCGCTGCCGGCCTGGATCGAGACCGGCGGATCCATGAAGGCACCGGCGATCAGCCCGCCGGGCGCTGACGATCCGAAGGCGAAACCGTGATAGGTATGGGTCTCGTCCTGCCCGGTCTGCGGATAGAAACCGCCCTGCAGCGTATAGCCGCCGATCTGTGTTCCCGCGGGGACGTCGATCCCCTGCGTCCGCGTTACCTCGCCCTGTGCCAGCAATACATCGCCGACGCGCGCCGTGACCGTCTCACCGATCGGCGGGCGGCTGAAGGCGCTGCGCTCCGGCACGTAATTGTGCTGCGGTGTCGCGCAGGCGGCCAGCGCGATCGCGATTATTCCCAGACCCGCCAAGCTTGCAGCACGCATCCTGCCCTCCCCGACAGACCGCCCCAGACAAGCACAGCAACACACGAAAGACAACCTTCAATTGCCCCTACGAAAAGAACACTTTTGCGGCAAGCGGGACGCAGGCCCGGAATGTCCCGTTTCAAATCCCGCCATGACCGGCTATTCATGCCCGGACGGGGAATGAGGGGACAGGATGCCGGATCGCCGTTCACAGCTGGAATCCTTGAGTATCGACCGCGATGAGCCGGAGGGGCGCAGCGGCGTTCCTGTCGGCGTAACGGCGGTTATCGCTCTGGTGGTCGCCGGGCTTTCCGCCGGCGGGACCTGGTATTTCACCCGCAGCGACGCGCCGGATCCGGCGCCCGCAGCACAACAACCCGCCACGCCCCCGCCGGCCAGCGAGCCGGCCACTCCGGCTGCCACGAGCACCGAACGCACGCCGCGCTCGTCCGGACTGGTCGCCACCGGCTATGTCGTGGCGCGGCGCCAGGCGACGGTATCCGCCGAGATCACCGGCCGGATCAGCGAGGTGCTGGTCGAGGAAGGCACGGTGGTCGAGGCCGGCGAAGTGATCGCCCGGCTCGACGATGACCGTGCCCGCATCCAGCTGCAATTGCTCGAGGCCCAGCGCGATGCCGCCCAGGCGCGCGCACGCTCCCTCATGGCCCAGCTGGCCGAGGCCGAGCGCGTGTTCGAACGCGCCCGCAGCCTGGCCGACCGGGATATCGGCTCGCAGGCCGCCGTCACCGCAGCCCGCGCCCAGGCCGACAGCCTGACCGCCCAGATCAATGCCGCCCGCGCCGACTACCAGGCCGCTTCAGCCCAGGTCGCCAGCCAGGAAGACCTGATCGACCGGCATATCGTTCGCGCCCCCTTCGCCGGCGTCGTTGTCGCCAAGAATGCCCAGGTCGGCGAGATCCTGTCCCCGGCTTCGGCCGGCGGCGGTTTCACCCGGACCGGTGTCGCCACCCTGGTCGACATGGCCTCGCTGGAGATCGAGGTCGATGTGAATGAAGGCCAGATCGGACGCGTCTCGCCGGGCCAGCGCGTGGAAGCGCGGCTGGATGCCTATCCGGACTGGCGGATCGCGGCCCATGTCGAGGCGATCATCCCGACCGCCGACCGCGCCCGCGCGACCATCCAGGTGCGCGTCGCCTTCGACGAGCGCGACGACCGGATCCTGCCGGAAATGGCCGCCCGCGTAATCTTTGTTGAGTAAAAGAACTTTATTTTGTAAAGTTCAATCCGAACACCATGACGGCACCCGCTCCGGGGAGGAGACGGGCGGACCGGGAGGACTGACAGAATGGCATCGCTCTACGAACTCAAGGACCTGTCCAAGCGCTATACGCGCGGCAAGGAGACCATCACCATCTTCGAAGAGCTCACCATGTCGATCCCGCAGGGCGATTTCATCGCCATCATGGGACCGTCAGGCTCCGGCAAGACGACGCTCCTGAACCTCCTGGGCGGCATCGACCGCCCCTCCTCCGGCTCGGTGGAGTGCGAGGGCGTGCGGGTGGACAAGCTGTCGGAGGGCAAGCTGGCCAAGTGGCGATCGCAGCATGTCGGCTTCATCTTCCAGTTCTACAATCTGATGCCCACGCTCACCGCGGCCCAGAATGTCGAGCTTCCCCTGCTCCTGACCAAGCTGTCAGGCAAGCAGCGCAAGGAACGCGTCGCCACGGCGCTGGACATTGTCGGCCTGGCCGACCGCAAGGGCCACCGGCCGCGCCAGCTCTCCGGCGGTCAGCAACAGCGCGTCGCGATTGCCCGCGCCATCGTCGCCGACCCGAAAGTCCTGCTGTGCGACGAGCCGACCGGTGATCTCGACCGCGCCTCCGCCGACGAGATCCTGGAGACGCTGCAATTGCTGAACCGGGAACTGGGCAAGACCATCGTCATGGTCACCCACGACCCCTCGGCCGCCAAATACGCCGCGCGCGAACTGCATCTGGACAAGGGCCGCTTCATCGAGGCCAAGGCGGAGCCGGCGCAATGAACGATCTCACGCTGATCCGGAAGAATCTCTTCCGCAAGAAGCTGAGGGCGATCCTGCTGACCCTGTCGATCCTGATCGCCTTCCTGATTTTCGGCGTGCTGGGCGCCTTCTACAAGGTGTGGAATTCCGGCGCCGAGCTGGCGGCCGACAACCGGCTGGTCACGGTCAACCGGATCAATTTCACCGTCACCATGCCCTATGCCTACTGGGGCCGTATCCAGGCCGTCGAGGGCGTCGAGGCCGCCAGTTTCGCCAACTGGTTCGGCGGCTATTACCAGGAACCGACCCGCCGGGTTCAGACCTTCGCCGTCGACCCGGAAAGCTATCTGAACGTCTATCCCGAGCTCGTCTTCGAGCCGGAACAGCGCGCGGCCTTCATCGCCAACCGCACCTGCCTGGCCGTCGGACGCGACATCGCCGACTTCTATGGCTGGTCGCTGGGCGACCGCATCCCGCTGCTCTCGAATATCTGGCAGAAGTCGGATGGCAGCGCGTCCTGGGAGTTCGACATCTGCGCCGTGTTCGACGGGCGGGAGGACTACCCGGCCAACTACGCGATGTTCCACTACGAGTATTACAACGAGGACCTGGCCTTCAATCAGGACCAGATCGGCTGGATCGTGATCCAGACGCAGAGCGCCGACCTGAACGCAAGCGTGGCGGATACGATCGACACCATGTTCGCCAACTCGCCGGCGGAAACGGAAACCTCCACCGAGGCGGCCTTCTCCGAAGGCTTTGCCAACCAGTTCGGCAATATCGCCCTGATCCTGCTCTTCGTGGTCGGGTCGGCCTTCTCGACCATCCTGATCATTGTCGGTTTCACCATGGTGACCGCCATCAATGAACGCACCGGCGAGATCGCGGTGATGAAGACACTCGGCTTCCCGGCACCGCGCATCTTCCGCATGGTCCTGTCGGAATCGGTGATGCTGTCGCTGGTCGGCGGCCTGCTCGGCCTCGGCCTGGCCTGGGGCATGGTGACCCTCATCGCCGCCGCGCCGGGCGTATCGGCCTTCCTGCCCGGCCTCTCCATGCCGCAGAACGTGTTCATTGGCGGCATCGGGCTGGCGATCCTGCTCGGCCTGCTGACCGGCATCATTCCCGCCATCAATGCCCAGCGCGTGAAAATCGTCACCGCGCTCGGCAAGCAATAGGAGACGCGCCATGTTCAAACAGATCGGCGCCGTCACGATGATCAATCTGCGCTCCATTCCGCAGCGCGCCGGCCTGTCGCTGGCCACGATCATCTCCATTGCCCTGGTCACCGGCGTTCTGCTCGGCTTCCTGGCCATGTCCAACGGTTTCCGGGCGACCCTGCAGGGCACCGGGTCCGAAAATGTCGCCGTCGCCCTGCGCGCGGGCTCCCAGGCCGAACTCAATTCCGGCCTGTCCAGCGAGGATGTCCGCCTGATCGAGGAAGCGCCCGGTGTTGCGCGGGACGCCGAAGGCCGCCCCCTCGTTTCCGGCGAGCTCTATGTCATCGTCGACGGAACCAAGCGCGCTTCGGGCACGGATGCCAACCTGCCGCTTCGCGGCGTGGGACCGCAGGCCCTGTCGCTGCGTGAAGGCTTCGAAATGGTCGAGGGCCGCATGTTCGAGCCGGGCACCAACGAGCTGGTCGTCGGCGCCTCGGTGCTGCGCGAGTTTTCCGGCTTCGACCTGGGCGAGACGATCCGGCTGGGCTCCAATGAGTGGGTTGTCGTCGGCATTTTCTCCACCGGCGGGTCCGTGTTCGAAAGCGAGATCTGGGCGGATATCGCCGTCATCCAGAACCTCTATAACCGCGGTACCGCGGTGCAGTCTGTCCGCGCGCGCCTGACCTCCGTCGAGGCCATCGAGGACCTGCGGGCCTGGGACGAGGACGAGCCGCGGGTCAATCTCGACATCGAGAGCGAGACCGACTTCTTCGCCAGCCAGGCCGGCGGCACCGCCGTGCTGATCGAATTCGTCGGCTGGCCGCTGGCGATCATCATGGCGATCGGCGCCCTCGCCGGGGCCTGGAACACGATGTATTCCTCGGTCGATACCCGCATGCGCGAGATCGCAACCCTGCGGGCGATCGGCTTTTCCGGCTTCGCCGCCGCCGTCGGCACAATGGTGGAATCGCTCGTCCTGGCCGCCCTTGGCGGCCTTGCCGGCGCGCTCGCCATCTATCTCCTGTTCAATGGCGTCTCGGCCTCCACACTCGGCTCGGGCTTCACCCAGGTGGTGTTCTCCTTCGCCGTGACCGGCGGATCGGTGATTGCCGGCATGGTGATGGCCGTGGTGATCGGCTTCTTCGGCGGCCTCGTCCCCGCCATCCGCTCGGCCTATGTGCCGCTGCTGACCGTGCACCGGAGCGAGTAGGTTTGCTGGGCGCTACGCGCCGCCCCTCATCCGGGCTTCGCCCCCCTTCTCCCCGGTCGGGGAGAAGGGGTTTCCAGCGGAACCACATTACTCCTCTCCCCGACCGGGGAGAGGACTGAGGCGCGGTTCGCGCAGCGAATTCAGCAGGCCAGGGGCCTGTTGAAAGCAACGAAGAGGTGAGGGGCGCGCGGCGCGAGCCGCGCTACTTAAAAACCATGACGGACATCACGCGGGATGCCCTTTTGCGGGTGCCATTCTGCGGCATGCGCCATCCGCACAGAGACCGCGCCCGCAAATTGCGCCGTGAACAGACGCCCGCCGAAGCCAGGCTCTGGTCGCGATTGCGCAGTCGGGACATGGCCGGTGCGAAATTTCGCCGGCAGGTTCCGATTGGCCCTTTCATCGCCGACTTCCTGTGCAAGGAGCTCTCGATCATTGTCGAGGCCGATGGCGGTCAGCATTCGGACCAGGAGTCTTATGACGCACGGCGCACGGCCTGGCTGGAGAGCCAAGGCTATCGGGTCCTGCGCTTCTGGAACCACGCCATTCTTACCGATACGGATGCCGTCATGGAGGTGATTGGCGATGCCGTGCACGATGCCCGGATGGCGGCGCGGGAGTCTTGGTAGCGCGGCGTTGCCGCGCGCCCCTCACCTCAATCCTCTCCCCGGTCGGGGAGAGGAGGTAGGTAACTCCTTCTCCCCGACCGGGGAGAAGGTGCCCGCAGGGCGGATGAGGGGCGGCCGCGGCCGCGGCCACGCAAGGCCTACCCGTAATACGCATCCTCGGCGGCGCGGAGTTTTTCCTCGTCCTTGTGCGGGGGGAGGATTTCCATTTTTACGTGGCGGCGGCGATTGGTGGAGATGACGAAGAAGCGCTTGTCGGGATGATCCAGCTTGCTTTCGAGCATGGCCGAGGTGATCAGGTCGACATTCTTCAGATCGTCGTCCGACATGCCGAAAGAGTGCGGCAGCTGACGGCCATACTGTTCCAGCCCCATCTCGACACATTGCCGGATGGCGCGGCGTTTCAGGCCGGCCGTGGTGAGGTGCGGGCCCAGCTCCTCGCGGATTTCCGGATTCGAGCAGGGATAGATCGCCAGATAGTTCGGCTCTTCGGGCAGGTGGCCGTGTTCGACCAGCAGTTTCAGCCCCTCGCGGATGATCTCGCGGGAGTGCTGGCGCGCCGTGATGATCGCCACCGGACGGCGCTTGAGCACGGCGTATTTGAAGATCTCCCAGGACGGGCCCTTCCAGCTGGCGGTGTCGAGCGCCCGGCGCACATCGCGCAGCAGGTATTCCTCGCCATTGCGATCCTTGCCGTCGGCAAACTCGCGATAGGCGCGCGCCGGCGGATCGGCCCAGTCCTCCCACAGGCCCGGCACGCCGAGATAGGCCTTGATGTCCTCATACTCGTGCTGGCGCATCGCCTGCTCTTCGCCGGTCATCGTGTTGAGCAGATGGATCCGGGTCGGCAGGTGGAGAATATTCTCGTCGATATCGAAAAAGTAGAAGCTCTGGCGATCCACGCGGACTGTCCTTGCTCGGTAGCGCTGTCGGTTTCAGCGCCGCATACCGGCGCACAGCGCCCGGTTCAATACTCGGCGTAGGATTTTTCTTCCACGATGGTCGAGCCCAGGAGGAGATTGATCTCCTTTTTAAGCGCCGCGCGCTTGTCATTGGTGACATAGACGGCGCGGGCCAGACGGATGAATTCCGCGCCGAAATCGCCCTTGCGCTCGCAGTCGCGGATATCGTCCTCGATCTCCCACAGCGCCTCGTTGACGGTCTTCAGCGCCTCTTCCAGCCGCACCATCTCGTCGCTCTGCGGCACTTCTTCGGCCTGGGTCTTCTGCAGGATGTCCAGCTCGGTGCGGACATTCTTCAGCTTCGCCTCGTCGCCGATGCGCTCGGACTTGATGCGCAGAATGGTGATCTTGTCGATCAGCTCGCCCGGCGCAATGGCCGTCATGATGGTCGTGGTCACGGGGGTTGTCTCTCGTTCTTGCAGGCGATCAGGCCGCTATATCCCATCCTTCCCCTTGATGGGGAAGGGGGACCGCGCCGAAGGCGGGGTGGATGGGGTGGGAGCGAGATGGGTGCGGCTTCGCACCTGGAAGGCCAACACCGGGATTCACCCCTTCCGACCCGAAGCTTCGCTTCGGCCCACCTTCCCCATCAAGGGGAAGGATGACGGCATGAGGATTGGCAAAAAGCACGGTCGGCTCCCTACCCCCGTTTCGGCAGCGCTTCCTGGAAGATGACGGGTTCGCCGGCGCCTTCGGTCACCAGGGCGCCGTCGCGCATGACGCTCTTGCCGCGCACGATGGTGCCGACGGGCCAGCCGGTGACGGTCATGCCGGCGAAGGGCGTCCAGCCGGACTTGGAGGCCGACCATTCATCGGTGATCTCCACCGAGCGCTTCATGTCGATCAGGGTGAAGTCGGCATCCCAGCCGGCGGCCATGCGGCCCTTGCCGGCGATGCCGAAAATGCGCTGGGCGCCGTGCGAGGTGAGGTCGACGAAACGCTCGATGGTCAGCCGGCCTGCATTGACGTGGTCCAGCATGATCGGGACCAGGGTCTGCACGCCGGGCATGCCGGACGGGCTGGCCGGATAGGGCCGCGCCTTTTCCTCCAGCGTGTGCGGGGCGTGGTCGGAGCCGATCACATCGACAATGCCGCGCTGCAGGCCGCGCCACAGGCCGGCGCGATGATAGGCGTCGCGCACGGGCGGGTTCATCTGGGCGCGCGCCTTGATGCGCTCGTAGATTTCCGGGCCTTCCAGGGTGAGATGCTGGGGCGTGGCCTCTACCGAGGCGACATCGCGGTGGGCGGCGAGGAAGTCCATCTCCTCGGCCGTCGAGACATGCAGCACGTGGATACGCTTGCCGGTCTTGCGGGCCAGGCGCACCAGGCGCTTGGTCGACAGGATGGCGGCCTCGGCATCGCGCACCACCGGGTGGCTGGTCCAGTCGCCCTCGACCGCCAGGCTGCGGCGTTCTTCCAGCCGGTATTCGTCCTCGGAGTGGAAGGCGGCGCGGCGCGAGATCGCGTTCAGCACGCGCTCGACGCCTTCATCATCCTTCACCAGCAGCGAACCGGTGGAGGCGCCCATGAAGACCTTCACACCGCAACAGCCGACCATGCGTTCCATCTCCGGCAGGACACCGGAATTCTCCGACGTCGCCCCGGCATAGAAGGCGTGATCGCAATGCATGCGGTTTTTCGCACGGGCCAGCTTGTCCAGATGCATGTCCGGCGAAGTGGTGGTCGGCTCGGTATTGGGCATTTCGAACACCGCCGTCACACCGCCCATCACGGCCGCGAGCGAGCCCGATTGCAGGTCTT
>PANX01000023.1 GCA_002707795.1 Maricaulis sp. | reverse complement strand
CGAGGTCATCGCCCGGCTGTCCGACACGTTCGAGACGTTGCGGGCAAGCGAGGCAGGCGTGCGCATCGTCTTCCTGCGGGGGGCCGGCAAGAGTTTCTCCGCCGGTGCCGATCTGGACTGGATGAAAGCGTCGGCCCTGTTCACCGAGGCCGACAATGAAGAAGACGCGATGGCGCTGGCCAATATGCTCAAGCGCCTGCACGAACTGCCCCAGCTCACCGTGGCCCTGGTGCATGGCGCTGCGATGGGCGGCGGAGCGGGCCTGCTGGCCGCCTGCGATGTCGGCGTGGTGATGAAGGATGCCCAGATCCGCTTTTCCGAAGTCCGTCTCGGCCTGACGCCGGCGACGATCTCGCCCTATGTCGTGCGTGCGATCGGCCCGCGATGGGCCCGCGCCCTGTTCGCCACGGGTGAAGGCTTTGACGGCACCTTCGCCGAGAAGATCGGCCTGGCGCAGTACACCGTCGAGACGATGGAAGAGATGGCGCAGATGGAAGAGCATCTCGCCAAGCTCGCCTTCTCTGCTGCGCCCGGCGCCGTGCACGATGCCAAGCAGCTGGTCGACGATGTGTTCGGCCAGGAGATCAATCACGGCCTTGTTGTACACACCGCCAAGGCGATCGCCCGCCGCCGGGCCTCCGAAGAGGGCCAGGAAGGCCTCGCCGCCTTCCTGGAACGCCGCAAGCCGAGCTGGGCGGAATAGACGGAGGACCCGGCGCTGATCCGGCGTCCCGATCCGCGGGCATTCCTGCACCGGCGGCGCGAGGCGCTGCGGGCCTGGTTTGTGCGCGGGCCGGTCACGCTGGGCGTGTTCGAATTCGTGAGCTTCGGCATCAAGCAGGCCTGGGCCTGCCTGTTCGGCGGGCTGATGCTGGCGCTGCTGCTGGCGACCTTCCTCTGGTACCCGGCCGACGCGGCGCTGGCGCGCTATGACTTTCTCACCCTGGCTGCCCTGGCGATCCAGGTCGCGCTGATCGCGAGCAAGCTGGAAAGCTGGGAGGAGGCGAAGGTGATCGCCGCCTTCCACGTTGTCGGCACGGTGATGGAAATCTTCAAGACCTATGCCGGCAGCTGGGTCTATCCGGAGGAGAGCCTGCTGCGGATCGCGGGTGTGCCGCTCTTCTCCGGCTTCATGTACGCCGCCGTCGGGTCCTACCTGGCCCGGGTCTGGCGCATCTTCGAATTCCGATTCGACCGCTTTCCGAATATGTGGTGGCAATATCTTCTGGCGACAGCAGTTTATATCAATTTCTTTGCCCACCACTACACGGTCGATATCCGCTATGTCCTGTTCGCGGCGACAGTGCTGCTCTACGGGCGCAGCGTGGTCTGGTTCCGGCCCGACCGGGCCCACCGGCCGATGCCGCTGGTGATCGGCTTCCTGCTGGTCGCGCTGTTCATCTGGTTTGCCGAAAATATCGGGACGTTCGCGCGCGCCTGGTCCTATCCGGGCCAGGAGGTGAGCTGGCACATGGTGTCGCTCGCGAAGCTGGGCTCGTGGTACCTCCTGATGATCATCAGTTTTGTCCTGGTGGCGGCTGTGCAATACCGTCGTCCAGATCCACAGACCGGTTCCAAGAGCGAGGCACCAGACCCATGATCAAGACGCTCCTGATCGCCAATCGCGGCGAGATTGCCTGCCGTGTGATGCGGACCGCCCAGCGCATGGGCATCCGCACCGTCGCCGTTTATTCCGAAGCCGATGCCGATGCGCCCCATGTGCGCATGGCCGACACGGCTGTGGCGATCGGTCCGGCTCCGGCCGCAGAGAGCTACCTGGTCGCCGACAAGATCATCGCCGCGGCGAAGGAAACAGGGGCCGATGCCATCCATCCGGGCTATGGCTTCCTGTCCGAGAACGCCGCCTTTGCCGAAGCCTGCGCCGCCAATGGCATCATCTTCGTCGGACCGCCGGCATCCGCGATCCGTGCGATGGGTCTGAAGGACCGGGCCAAGGCACTGATGGAAGAGGCGGGCGTGCCCGTCACGCCGGGCTATCATGGCGACAACCAGGATCCGGAGCTTCTGGCCGAAGCAGCCGGCGCAATTGGCTATCCCGTGCTGATCAAGGCCGTGGCCGGCGGCGGCGGCAAGGGCATGCGCAAGGTCGAGAAGGCGGAGGATTTTGCGGCTGCGCTGGAAAGCTGCAAGCGCGAGTCGTCCAAGAGCTTCGGCGACGACCGGGTGCTGATCGAGAAATTCATCGTCAATCCGCGCCATATCGAGGTCCAGGTCTTCGGCGACAGCCGCGGCCGGGTCGTCCACATGTTCGAGCGCGACTGTTCGCTGCAGCGCCGGCACCAGAAGGTGATCGAGGAAGCGCCTGCGCCGGGTATGACGCCGGGCGTGCGTGCCGCCATGTGTTCGGCCGCCATCAATGCGGCCAGGGCGGTCAACTATGTCGGCGCCGGCACGGTGGAGTTCATCGTTGACGGTTCCGGCCCGCTGCGCGAGGACGGTTTCTTCTTCATGGAGATGAATACCCGTCTCCAGGTGGAACATCCGGTCACCGAAATGGTCACCGGTCTCGACCTGGTCGAGCTGCAGCTGAAGATTGCCGCCGGCGGCTCCGTGCCCGAGCAGGACGATATCCACCTGTCCGGTCACGCCATGGAGGCGCGCCTCTATGCAGAAGATCCGGCGGGCGGCTTTCTGCCGTCGACGGGGCCGCTTCACCGTCTGGACCTGCCGGCCTCCGGCGGTTCTCTGCGGGTCGATACCGGCGTCGAGGAAGGCGGCGAGGTGTCGCTGCATTATGACCCGATGATCGCCAAGCTGATCGCTCATGCACCCACCCGGCGCGAGGCGGCGCATCGTCTGGCCGGGATGATCGACGATCTGGTCGTCTGGCCGGTGAAGACCAATGCCGGCTTCCTGCGGCGCGCTGCCGTCAACCCGGATTTCCTGGATGAGAAACTGTCGACGGGCTTCATTGAGGAGCGCATCGACGGCCTCATTCCGTCGGCCGTAGAACCGGCCGATGCGGCTTTCGCCACGCTGGCCGTGCTCGACCTGCGACCGGTGATCGCGGCGGCGCTGGATCCGTTCGACGCCGCCGACGGCTGGCGTCTCAATGGCGATCCGCACCTGTCCTGCCGGTTCGAGGTTGGCGGCGAGCCGGTGGAAGCCGTGCTGAAGCTGGAAGGCGAGCGGATCGAGGTTCGGACCGGCGACGCGGTGTCGGTGCTCGAAGGGCTCGAGGTCGGCGAGATGTTCGAGGGCTACAGCTTCGAGGCCGTGGTCGATGGCGAGCGTATCCTTGCGCACTGCGAACCGGTTGATGACGGCATGCTCGTGGCGTGCCGTGGCCGGGTGACGGTGTTTGCCGAACCGCATCCGGAAGCCCTGGCCGATGCGGCCGAGGCAGGCGGTGTGATCAAGGCGCCGATGCCGGGCAAGGTCCTGGCCGTCAACATCAAGCCGGGCGACAGCGTCACCAGGGGACAGGCGCTGGTCGTGCTGGAAGCGATGAAGATGGAACACGCGCTCGCCGCACCGCGCGATGGCGTGATTGCTGAAGTCAGCGTCGAGGCCGGCGGCCAGGTAGGTGAGGGCGATATCCTGGTCACGCTCGCTGAAGAGGTGGACGAGGCGGCTTAACGGCTTTTCCTCCCCGCGGAACGCGGGGAGGGGGACCGCGAAGCGGTGGACGGGCCGCCGCGCATCGCGCGGCGGGGGCTGTCCGTGACGGGCTCCGCCGCTTCCCTCCTACGCCTTCGGCTCCGGAGGCCCCTTCGACCCGATGCTGTGCATCTGCCCACTTCTCCACGTCCCGTGGGAAGAAAACTCCATCATTCCCGTGTCACGCGAGACCGGCATATTGCTTGCACTTCCTGGGGGGACATCCAAGGGAGCGGTTCAATGCGCGACACCTATATGGCCCGTTTTTCGAGCAGCTGGACCGACGAGGCGCGGCGGAAATTCCGCAAGCAGCCCGTCGTCATCCGTCACAGCTATCATGAGCACCATGCCTTCTCCGACATGGCGCTGGCAGCGCTGATCGAGCGGCACCCGCGTGACCTGATCGATTTCTGCACCATGGGCGATGATGCGACGGATCATGACAGCTGGCGGGCCGGTGATCCCGGTGCGCTGTCGGGCCTGGAGCTGATCGAGGCGGTGCGCCGCGGCAAGCTGTGGATCAATCTGCGCCATGCCATGGATCGCGATCCGGAATACCGGCCGATCTACGAGGCGATGCTCGCCGACATGAAGAAGGCCGACCCGTCCTTCCGGCCGCTGGTCGCCGAAGCGGGCATTCTCATCTCCTCGCCGACAGCCCAGGTCTTCCTGCATTCGGATGTGTCGGAAACCATGCTGTGGCATATGCGCGGCGTGAAGCGGTTCCGCACCTATCCGCCGCGTCTGCCCTATCTGAATACCGACGATGTCGAGGCTGTCCTGCACAAGGACAAGACCGAAGATATCGATTTCGATCCGGCCTGGGATGCCGATGCCTTCACGGTCGATCTGCACCCGGGCATGGCGGCCAACTGGCCGCTGCACGGTCCGCACCGGATCGAGAACCAGTCCGGCGTAAACGTGTCGGTGCCGTTCGAGATTTCCACACCGCAATCGCGGCTGCAGAATTCGATCCTCTTTGCCAATGGCGTGCTGCGCCGGTCGCTGGGCTACAGGCCGCGCTCGACCTCGACCGAAGGCCCGGGTGCGCTGGTCAAGCGTTTGCTGACAGCAATGGTGAAGCTGAAGATCAAGCTGTTTGGCGAGCGCGAGCGGCCCATGCCCAAGAGCGAACGCACCTTCGACATCGATCCGACTGCGCCGGACGGTTTCGTGAACCGCCACGCCGCCTGACGCTGCCCGAAGGTGACAGGATTTTAATGCGTTCGCGCCGGTGGCCCCTGCTATGGCCGATGGCGAGGGATGACCGTATCGAGACCGCACAATGAAACATGTTTTTGCTGCTGCGCTGGGCGCAGCGAGCCTGATGAGCCTGCCTGTTCATGCCCAGACCGGGCCGGCGGGCGAGCTGGAGGCATTCGAGGCCGCGCTCGGCCGCGCCGTCGCCCAGGACAATGACGCCGACTGGCGCTTTCTTCTGACCTTTATCGGCAGCGCCGGAGAGATCGTCGCCCGGTTTGACGGCGCCCAGCCCGAGTCGGACCGCTGGACGCTGGTCTCTCCGCTGGAGGCCGACCTGACGGAAGAACAGCGGGCCATCTGGGACGATGTCATCACCAGCGATGATGACGAAGAGGACGAGGGCGGCCTGTTCTTTGACAGTGAAGACGCGCTTTTCCTGCCGGGCACGGTGAACCTGCATTTGCAGGACGCCGATGATGTGACCTATCGCTTCCAGCCTCAGTTGGACGCGGACAGCGAAGAGGATGCGGCCTTTGCCGAGTATCTGCGCGGCGAGATCACGGTCGGCCGCAGCGAACCGGGCGTGCGCCATCTGAGACTCTATGCGCCGGAAAGCTTCAAGCCGAACTTCGCCATTCGTGTGAACCGGTTCGAACTGGAACAGGAATTCGCCGAAATGGCCGACCTGCCGGCGCCGGTCCTTGTCCGCATCACCCAGAACATCGAGGGCAGCGCGGCCTTCCAGACCTTCCAGGAAGGTTTCGAAATCGGTTTCAGCGAGATCGAGTATCTGGGCAACGCCGCCCGTTGACCCGGACGGCCACGACGCTTTGACCGGTCCCTTGAGTCGCCCTAACTGTGACCCATGGTCATGCATCTGGTGAAGCTCTGTGTCGGTGTCTCCTCGATCGAGGAGCTGGAAGCGTCCATGGCCCGCACGGCGGCCCGGCGCCGGGCCGCCGGCGAACCGCCGGTTTCGGTGCATGTGACCCGCATGACGCCGGCAAAGCGCGACGAGGTGGAAAACGGCGGATCGCTCTACTGGGTGATCGGTGGCGCCATACGTTGCCGCTCCGACATCGTCTCGCTGGAAACGGTCGACGGGGAGGACGGGGTGAAACGCTGTGCCATCGTGATGTCGACCGAGGTCATCCGTACCGCGGCCGCGCCGCGCAGGCCTTTCCAGGGCTGGCGCTATCTCAAGCCGGAGGACGCACCGCAGGACGTCGCCGGTCCGGTCGAAGGCGGCGATGATCTGCCACCGGACCTGCGCGCCAAACTGCTGGAAATCGGTGCCTGGTAGGGCCTATTCGGATATCCGGATTTCGTAGAGCGACGGCCACAGCTTGCCGGTCACGTAGATCTGGCCCGTTTCGCGGTTCCAGGCGATCCCGTTGGCCACGGCGTCACGGCTGCCGGCGAGGGCGGGCGGGACAAGGTCCGTCAGGTCGATCAGACCCGTGACCGCTCCGCTTTCAGGATCGATGCGGACGATCAGCGGCGACTGCCAGACATTGGCCCAGATCTCGCCATCGACCCATTCCAGCTCGTTCAGGCGCCGCACCGGCCGCCCGGCCAGGGTCACGGCGATCGTGCGCACCGTGGAGAAGTCAGCCGGGTCGATCACGCGCAGTTCCGCCGTGCCATCGGACAGGATGAGGTGCGTGCCGTCATGCGTCAGCCCCCAGCCCTGGCCCTCATAGTCGAATGTACCGATGCGCTCGAACGTGCCGGCGTCGAAGATGAAACCGGTCTCCGATTGCCAGGTGAGCATGTAGATGCTGGAGCCCAGCTGGACGGAGCCTTCGCCGAAATAGGGCGGTTCGAGCGCGGTCTGGCGTTCCACATGCCCCGTTTCCAAGATCACCTGGCGCAGGCCGGACGCACCGACCTGCCCCGTGCTTTCAAACAGGACGCCGTCTTCGATGAAGAGCCCCTGGGTGAAGGCACCCGTATCGTGGGGATAGGTGGCGACGATTTCCGCTGTAGCGCGCGAGACCGGTGTCTGGCCGGCCGCCGGGGCTGCGAGAACGGCAAGGCCAGCAAGGGCAAAAAGAAGACGCGAGATCATCGAGGTTTCCGCTGCAGGCTGAACGAGCGGTCAGCTTAACCGCAATTCGGGCATCACGAAGGCCGTTTTGCCGCCATGTTGTCGATCAGCCGGGTCGAGCCCAGCCGCACCGCGGCCAGTACGCGGGCATCGCGGTCGATCGGACCGGACGGGAGTTCTTCCAGGGTTGCGGCACACCGGGCCTCGACATAGTCGACCGCATCGAAGGCGGCGGCTGCACTGGCCATCGCGGCCTTCTGTGCCTGGTCTGCCGGCATGCCGGCGTTGAGCGCAGCCGCGAACTCCTTGAGGATGACGTTGAGCCGGGCAGCCCGGACGCGGTCGTCTGCCGACAGGTAGACATTGCGCGAGGACATGGCGAGGCCGTCGCGCTCGCGCATGGTCTCGCCGCCGATGATGTCGATACCGAAATTGAGGTCGCGCACCATCTGCCGGATCACCAGGAGCTGCTGGTAGTCTTTCTCGCCGAAGAAGGCCATGTCCGGACGGACCTGGTTGAACAGCTTGGCGACGACAGTCGCGACGCCGTCGAAGAAATGCGGACGGGCGACACTCTCCAGGCCTACAGCCGCGCCCTGCATGCTGATATTGGCCGAATAGCCCTCGGGATACATTTCGGCCACGTCCGGCAGGAAGATCAGGTCGCACCTGGCGAGGGTGAGCTTTTCGGAATCCTCAAGCATGGTGCGCGGATAGGCGTCCAGATCCTCGCCCTCGGCAAATTGCCTGGGATTGACAAACACGCTGGCGACAACACGATCGCAATGGGCTTTCGCCAGGCGGACGAGCGAGATATGTCCGTCGTGCAGCGCGCCCATGGTCGGTACAAAACCGATGGACAGCCGGTCATCGCGCCAGCTGCGGATGCGCGCGCGCAGGGCCGAGACTGTCGTGGCGTGGGGAATCTGGAGATTGAGCATGGTTGTTCCGCAAAACAGACAGGCCGGGGAATATCATAAGCCATGATACAGGCAAGCGATCCGACTCGCCCTAGATACAGCGCCATGAGAATTCTGCCAGCCATTCTGCTTGCCGCTATCGTCAGCGCCTGCGCGACGACGGGCGGCGACCGTGATCGCGATGTGTCTGTTGAAGCCGGTGTCGCCGACACCCAGCCGGCGCGTCTGGCCGATGCGACCGCACGGGAACTGGCGCATCTGGCCCGCTTCGAACCGGAGACCCTCGACCAGGTCTATCCCGAGCTGCGCGCTCTGGCGGCGGCGCTGGTCGGCCTGGAGAGCCTGCCGGCCGAAGAGGGGCCGGGGCCGGGGGCTGACGGCCCGCAGGACCTGCCGCCGGCACCGGAATTCGAAGATGCGCAAAGCGTCATGCATGCCGTTCATCTCGCCTCATACCGGCGCGAGGCGATGGCTTTGCGTGGCTGGGCTGAGCTGCAGGGCCTTTATCCGGTGCTGGCTGGTCTGGACGCACGCCTCGAACACGCCCATATCCCGCAACAGGGTGATTTCCTGCGTCTCAAGGCCGGGCCGTTCGATACCGGCGCGGCAGCCCTGGAGGTTTGTACGGCCTTGCGGTCGTCCGGCCAGTACTGCCAGGCGACCGACTATTCCGGCAGGGCTTTCGCGCCGCCGGAGAGCGGCGGGTGAGCGCAGGAAGCGCCATATCGGGCAGGCGCAGTCCGGTGTCCCTTGCGGCGCCGGAGCCGCGCAGGGGATTTGGGTAGTCATGACGAAACATCCGGCCTTCCGTCTGCCGTCGCGCCCGCTTGGACGTGTCCGCGACGGCGTGCGTGAAGCGCATGTCATCGTGGTGGGCAATGAGAAGGGCGGGGCAGGCAAGTCGACCGTCGCCATGCACCTCGCCGTCGCCCTGATGCGCATGGGCAAGACGGTCGGCGCGATGGATCTCGATCTGCGCCAGCGCACTTTCGGCCGTTATCTGGGCAATCGTGAGCGCTGGTGCGAACGTCACGGTCTCGGCCTGCCGCGGCCGGTGGAGATTGCGCTCGCGCCGTCGGTCCAGCGCGATCTGGACCTGGCCGAACAGGAAGAGACCGATCGCTTCTCCGCGGCCCTGACCGATCTGAAGACCCAGTGCGATTTCGTCGTCATCGACGCGCCGGGCGCCGACACGCTCTATTCGCGGCTGGCGCATTCCAGCGCCGACACGATCATCACGCCGGTCAATGACAGCTTCATCGATTTCGACCTGCTGGCCGAGATCGACCCGGACACGTTCGAGGTCGGCAGTCCGAGCCTGTACAGCGAAATGGTCTGGGAATGCCGCAAGCGTAAGGCGGCGATGCAGAAGAAATCGATCGACTGGGTGGTGATGCGCAATCGTATCTCCATGCTGGATGCGCGCAACAAGCGCCGTGTGGGCGAGGGGCTGAAAATGCTCTCCCAGAGGATCGGTTTCCGGCTCGCACCGGGCTTTGCCGAGCGCGTCATCTACCGGGAGCTCTTCCCGCTGGGGCTGACCCTGCTGGACCTGACCGAGAACGGCTCCACCGTCACCTTCACCATGAGCCATGTCGCGGCGCGCCAGGAATTGCGCGACCTGCTGATCGTGCTCAAACTGCCGGGCCTGGAAGGTCAGCCCATCCCGTTCTAGCCATGGCCGCTTTTGTCTTCGGAGCTCTGCTGCTGGCCGCCTGTCTGGGGGCGGCGTGGTGGTTTTCGCAGCAGAAGACGGACGATGCCGCGCGCATGGTGCGTATCATCCTGGGAAGCGGCGCCCTGATCGCGGGCGTGGTGATCTGCCTGCGCGGCGCCGTCATCCTCGGCGGGCCGATCGGCCTGTTCGGTCTCGGCATGCTGGGCCGGGCGATCCGCGTTCCCCATCGCCGCTCGCGCAGTTCCGGCGGATCGGCCGGCACAGCGCCGGCAACAGGTATGAGCCTGGCCGAGGCGCGCGAGATTCTCGGCGTCGATGCGTCCGCCGATGCCGAGACAATCCGCCAGGCGCATCGGCGCCTGATGAAGAAGCTGCATCCCGACACCGGTGAAGGCTCGGCTGCGCTGGCACGCCAGGTCCAGGACGCGCGGGATTTGCTGCTGGATCATCTCAACGACAAGTCGTGATCCGCGTCACGCTCGCACTTGCCTCTTTTGGTTGTAGTTTGCCGGGGCGAAGGAGGCGGCGATGAAACGCGCACGACGCTCGGCAGACCTTTTCAACAAAAGTCCCGCTCCGGCTTTCACCTGCGGCGCCGAAGCGGAAGAGCTGTCCCGGCACCTTCGAACGCTCAGTGAAGATGCCTATCGTTTCCGGATGAACCGGGCCGCCATACTGATCGAGGTCGCGGCCCAGATCGTCGAAATGGAAGGTCGCGCGATCGAGGAAGCCGGCGAGTCCGGCTGACGCTGTGTCCGCTGTCTAGCGTGTGGCTGTGACGCGCTGGACCAGCCCGCCCGGCAGGCGCGCGACTTCACCCGTCAGCTCCAATTCCATCAGCATGGCCGACACCGTTCCGGCTGGCAGGCCGCTCTGCCGGGCAATCTCGTCGACCGAGACCGGGGTTGGCGATACCAGGCCGCGAATACGGCTGGTGCCGCTGATGTCGTCATTGCCGGCATCCGCGGCTTCGTCCACAGGCGTGTCCGGCCAGTCTTCATCAAAGAGGTCATCGCCGGACTGGGGGGCCGCTTCGCGCACCTGCGGCAGGCTCTGCAGGCCGGCGAGTATCCCGGTCACATCCTCGACGGTTTCGATCAGATGGGCGCCGTCCCGCAGGAGCTGGTTCGAGCCGCGGGCGCGCGGATCGATCGGCGAGCCGGGCACGGCCATCACTTCGCGTCCCTGTTCGGCGGCAAAGCGTGCCGTGATCAGCGAGCCGGAACGCAACGCGGCCTCGACCACGACCGTACCGCGGGACAGGCCGGAGATCAGCCGGTTGCGGCGTGGAAAGTCGCGCGCGGTCGGGATGCGGCCCAGAGAGCGTTCGGAGACGACAAGGCCGCGCTCGGCGATTGCATTGTGCAGATCGGCATGCTCGGGCGGGTAGATGTGGCCGATGCCGCCGGCGACGACGGCGATCGTGCCGGTCTCCAGCGCGCCGGCATGGGCGGCGCCATCGATGCCGCGGGCCAGACCCGAGACCACGACAATGCCTTCGCCGCCCAGCCCGTGCGCCAGCTCGCGCGCGAAGCGCAGGCCGGCTGCCGAGGCATTGCGGGCGCCGACCATGGCACAGGCCGGCCGGTCGAGCAGGGCGAGGTCGCCCTTGACGACCAGGGCTGGCGGCGGTGCGGGGATGGCGGCGAGGAGTGGCGGGAAGCCGGGATCGATCCCGGTGAGTATCACGCCACCGATCCGGTCCACCGCATCCAGTTCGGCTTCGATCGTCTCGCGGGCGGGAATGACGGGAGCCGGCTTGCCCGCCTTGCGGCAGCGTCCGGGGAGGGCGTCGAGCGCTGCCTCGGCCGTGACGTAGCGGGCGATCAGCCGGGCAAAGCCGACGGCGCCCAGCCCTTCTGTGCGCGCCAGGCGCAGCCACATCACCCTTTCGGCGTGGCCGGGCCCGGCTTCGCTCATGCGGCCGTGTCTCCGGGATCGTCCGTGGCCGGAGCCGCAGCATCCTTCTTGCCGCCGATGCGCGGTTCCTCGCCCTTGAGAAGGCGCGCGATATTGGCGCGGTGCAGGACATAGATCAGCACGGTCAGCACGCCGGCCATGATCGCCACGTCCGTCCGGCCGAGGAACCAGGCGGCGGCCGGGGCAGCGAGGGCGGCAGTGAGGGCGGCCAGCGAGGAAATCCGGAAGATCGCGGCCATCAGCAGCCAGGTGCCGATCACCACGAGTCCGACCGGCCAGAACACGACCAGCATCGTGCCGACAAAGGTCGCGACACCCTTGCCGCCCTTGAATTTCAGCCAGACCGGGAAGCAGTGGCCGACAAAGGCGGCTGCACCGGCGACCAGGCTGGCCGTGGTGCCCAGCAGAAGGCCGAAGACGGCGGCGGCGATGCCCGCCTTGCCGGCGTCGAGCAGGAGCGTGGCGGCGGCGAGATCCTTGCGGCCCGTGCGCAGCACGTTCGTGGCACCGATATTCCCCGACCCGATCGCACGGATATCGCCCAGGCCGGCCAGCCTTACCAGCACAAGGCCGAAGGGGATGGAACCGAACAGGTAGCCACCGATAGCCGCGATTGCCAGATAGAAAGTTTGCATGACCGGTTTACGCCTTTTGGTTGTATATCGTGACTCCGCCGATGAGAGTTTGCAAGACCTGTCCCTGGAAACGGCGTCCGGCCCAGGCGCAATTGCCGCGGGCAGAGTGGAAACGGTCCGGATCGCAGACCCAGGGCTTGTCGCCATCGATCAGGATCAGGTCGGCCGGTGCGCCTTCGGCAATCCGGCCCTGCGGCAGGCCCAGAAGATCGGCGGGGCCGCTGGTCATCACGCGCAGGGCGTCGATCAGTTCAAGCTGTCCGTCATGAACCAGGCCCAGCATCGCACCGAGCGCGGTTTCCAGGCTCATCGTGCCGGCGATGGCGAGAGCAAAGGGTTCGCCCTTGTCGTCGAACGGGGTCGGGCGGTGATCGGTAACCACGGCGTCGATCTCGCCGCTGGTGACCGCCTCGACCAGGGCGCGGCGGTCAGCCTCGGCACGCAGGGGCGGATCCATGCGAAAAGCACTGTCCAGCCCGCCGGCATCGACCTCGTTGAGGGTGAGGTGGGCGACGGCCACGGTCGCGGCGATCTCCTGATCGCGCGTACGGGCGCGGCGCAGGGCAGTCAGGCCGTCAGCCGTCGACAGGCGGTCGATCATCAGCTTGCCGCCGGACAGCTCGGCCAAAGCGGCGTCGCGTTCGATGGCGATGCGTTCGGAGAGGGCGGGTTCTGCCGGCAGGCCCATGCGGGCCGACCAGTCGCTCTCCAGCGCCACGGTTCCGTCGGACAGCGCCCAGTCGGCCGGGCGCACCGAGAGCCAGATATCGAACTGGCTGGTATAGGCCAGAAGGCGGCGCATGGTGCGGGTGTCGGCAATGGGCCGGTCGCCCTGGCCGGCGTAGACCGCACCGCCGCGCACCATCAGCCCGATCTCGGCCATCTGCTCGCCGGCCAGGCCCTGGGTCGCGCCGCAGGCGGAGAGCACATTGACACCGTGTTTCGCGAGACCGCGATTCATGCCCGCAAACCCGTCCGCCTTGTCCAGCGGCGCGCGGGCGTTCGGGGCCAGCACGATGGTGCCGAAACCGCCGGCCGCGGCGCCTGCCGTCAGCGTATCCAGTGTTTCGCCGTCAGGCGTGAGGGCCGGTTCCTTGGCGCAGCGCAGGTCGATCAGCGCGGGCGCGAGGATACAGCCCTTCGCGTCGATCACTGCGTCGGCTGCATCGACATCGATCTCGCTGCCGGTCTGGGCGATGACGCCGTCCTCGATCAGCAGCCCGCCGGGGCCGTCATGCCCTGAGGCCGGGTCGACAAGGCGGGCATTGATAATGGCCAGGCTGGTCTCGCTCATTGTCCCGCCTCCCGGCTGTCGAAGTCGCGGCGGATCGTCTCGCCGATCAGTTCGAGCACCGCCATGCGCACGGCCACACCGCTTTCGACCTGTTCCAGGATCACGCTCTTTTCCGGATCGTCGGCCAGCTTGGTGTGGATCTCCGTGCCCCGGTTCATCGGTCCCGGATGCATGACCAGCACGTCGGGCGCGCAGACCTCGAGGCGCTCGTGTGTCAGCCCGAACAGGTGGAAGAATTCGCGGGCCGAGGGTACGAAGCCGCCGGACATGCGCTCTTTCTGCTGGCGCAGCGCCATGACGGCGTCGCAGTCCTGAAGGGCTTCGTCGAGATCGTGGAAGACGTCACATCCCCACTGGTCGACATCGGAGGGGAGCAGGGTGGGCGGGGCGCACAGGCGGATCTCTGCGCCGAGAATGTTCAGCAGGCCGATATTCGAGCGGGCGACGCGCGAGTGAAGGATGTCGCCGACGATCAGGATGCGCTTGCCGCCCACCTCGCCCCAGTGCTGAGCCAGGGTGAAGCTGTCCAGGAGGGCCTGGGTCGGGTGCTCATGCATGCCGTCGCCGGCATTGACCACAGCCAGTCCGGTCCGTTCCGCGAGGAAGCGCGGCGCGCCGGTCGCCGAATGGCGCACCACCATGATGTCCGGACGCATGGCCGCCAGCGTGCGAGCCGTGTCCGACAGGCTCTCGCCCTTCGACGCCGAGGAGTGGGCGACGGCGAAATTCACCACATCGGCGCCCAGCCGCTTGCCCGCCATCTCGAACGAGCCCTGGGTGCGGGTCGAAGCCTCGAAGAAGAGGTTCAGCACCGTCAGCCCCTTGAGCACATCGCTCGACTTGTCCGGCGTGCGGTTCACCGCCAGCCAGTGGGCAGCGCGCTCGAAGATGATGCGGATGTCGACGGGATTGAGATCGGCCACCGAGATCAGGTGGCGGTGGGGGAAGTCGTAGGAAAATGCGGCGCGGGTCATCCCGCCTCCCGTTTCGTCAGGCCCCGGAAAGATGTCTGCGGCGGTATAGGGGCAGTCGCGGCAACGGGCAAGACGTGACGCCAAGGCTTCCCCTGCGTGGCCGGGGGAAGTGCCGAGCGTAGCGAGGCGATGGGGAAGAGCCATGCGCGCTGACGCGCTCTGCGCCGCTTGCGCGCCGCCCCCTCAGTCCGCTGTCGCGGACAGCTCCCCCGCAGGCGGGGTGAGCCCTGGCAATCGCGAGGCTTGACCCGCCCGGCGGCTTGTCCTCTCGTTTCCACCATGATGACTCGTCCGGGCGCGCTGGCGCTGACCCTTCTTGCATCCACGGTTTTCGCCGCTGCCGCTCCGGCCCAGGACGCACCACGCTGTGCGGTTGAACTTCTGGTGCTGGGCGTGGCCCAGGATGGCGGGGCGCCGCAGATGGGCAATCCGGACGACCCTGCCTGGGCCGATCCGTCCCTGCGGCGGCTGGCGACCTCGCTGGCCGTCGTCGACCGCCCGCACGATGCGCGCTACCTGTTCGAGGCGACGCCGGACATGCGCGAACAGCTGCAGCGTCTGGATGAATTTGCACCGCCGGCGGGCGAGGGACCCGGGCTGGACGGGATATTCCTCACCCATGGCCATATCGGCCACTATACCGGGCTGATGTATCTCGGCTTTGAAAGCATGGGCGCCCGGGGCGTGCCGGTGCATGTCATGCCGTCCATGGCGGCCTTCCTGTTTTCCAACGGGCCCTGGGACCAGCTGGTGCGTCTGGGCAATATCGTGCTGGTAGACCTGCAGGCCGACGAACCGTCCGTCGTGGGCTCGCTCACAGTGACGCCCTTCGAAGTGCCCCATCGCCAGGAATATACCGAGGTGGTCGGCTTCCGCATCGACGGGCCGGACCGCTCGGCGCTCTTCCTCCCCGATATCGACAGCTGGGAGGAATGGGATGCGTGGGGTGAGGCCGGGGATGGCGAACCCGGCATGATCGAACGGGCGCTGGCCTCGGTGGATGTCGCCTATCTTGACGCCACCTTCTTCGCCAATGGCGAGATACCCGGCCGCGACATGTCCGGCTTCCCGCATCCCTTCATCACGCATTCCATGGACCGTTTCGCGGACCTGCCGGCCTCGGAGAAGACCAAGATCCGCTTCATCCACTTCAACCACACCAATCCGGTCCGCTTCCCCGATGCGCCGGAACGCCAGCAGGTACTCGAGGCCGGCTTCGGTCTGGCGGACGAGGGTGAGCGGTATTGTCTGGGGGATTGAGCACTCAACACCGTCATCCCGACGAAAGTCGGGACCCAGGTCGCAGAGCTGATTTGAGCCAAGCTTGGCATGATCGTGTTCTGTGAACTGGGCCCTGACTTTCGTCAGGGTGACGTTTGGTGATCAAGCGTTGAGCCGTTCACCCCAACGCCCAAAGCCAGAACGGGATGGTCACGAAGCAGAACAGCGCTGATGCCGTGATGTCTCCGGCTGAATACGGCGCATCCCCGCCCATCTGTTTGGCCAGCACATAGGCCGAGGCGGCGCCCGGGCTGGCGCCGGTGAGCAGGAGGATGGTCAGCGGCACGCCCTCGATGCCGAGCGCCCGGCCGATGCCGTAAAACACCAGCGGCCCGATCATCAGCTTGATGAAGACCGACAGCGCAAGAAGCCGCGGCCGGGCCCTCATGGCGGTGAAGTTGAGACCGGCGCCCACGGACAGGAGGATCAGCGGCAGGGCGGCCTGGCCCATGAGGTCGACCGTGTCGATCACCATGCCGGGCAGGGGGATATTCCCCAGATTGACAATCCCGCCCGCGGCCGAACCCAGGATCAGTGGATTGGTGAGGATGCGATAGAGGATCGAATCCCATTTCGGCTTGGCGCCATCGCCCCACACCGAAAGCGCCGTCACGCACTCCATGTTCACCAGCGGGATGGAGACCACCATGACCAGCGCCACCAGGATCTCGCCCTCATCGCCGAACAGGGCAATCCCCAGGGCCAGGATCAGGAGGCCGTTCCAGCGGCAGGTTGCCTGGAAGAGGCTGGTATAGGTGGGATCGGGAATGCGCAGGAAGGGTTTCAGCGCCAGCGTGATCGCCGCCATGCCCAGAAAGCCCAGCACAGCCGCCAGGATGAAGCTGCCCAGCTGTATGTTGCTGAGGTCGGCATGGCTGATCGAGGAGAAGAGCAGGGCGGGGGACAGGCCCAGATAGGCGAGGCGCGAGATCGGGGCCCAGCTGTCATCCGGCAAAAGGCTGGACCGGCGCAGCAGCCAGCCGACGAAAATAACGCCGAATACGGGGACGAGAGCGGAGACGATCGAAGCCTGCATGACCTATGGCTATCCTTGCGCGCCGCGAAAGTCATCCTCCCCCTTGATGGGGGAGGTGGGCCGGAGCGCAGCTCCGGCTCGGAGGGGGTGGGGGCGAGGTCTCTGCGACTATGCGACCACCGGGATTCACCCCTTCCGCCCGGCTTCGCCGGGCACCTTCCCCGTCAAGGGGAAGGATGGGGGGCAGGATCATTATCCGCCCAGCTGCGCCAGACGGTCGAGCGCGCTTTGCAGGATATTGGCGGCGGCGTGGGCATCGATGACGGCCTTGCGCTTGTCGCGGCGAACGCCGGCGGAGATCAGTTTTTCCTCGGCCTCGAAGGTGGAGAGCCGCTCGTCCTGGAAGACGACGGGGATATCGCGCAGGCGCAACAGATTGCGGGCCAGGGCGCGGACGGACTGGACGCGCGGACCTTCGGACCCGTCCATATTGACCGGCAGGCCCATCACGATGGCCACGGCATTGCGCTCGTCATAAAGCGCAAAGACCCGTTCGGCATCCGCGGTGAACTTGGTGCGCACAATGGTTTCCACCGGCGTGGCCAGCCCGCGCGATGCACCGGAAGACGCCACGCCGATCGTCTTGGTGCCCGGATCGAGCGCGATCAGGGGGCCGTCGGGCAGGTCTTCCAGGGCGATAACGGGCATGCGCCGCCAATGCGCCGTGCAGGCGCAGCCGTCAAGCTTTCTTGCACCTGCGAAACCGGGTTGGTACTCAATCGGCTTCGACTATCCGGAGTGATTTTCAATGTCCGTGACCGCTGACGACGTCCGGCGTATTGCGCGCCTCGCGCGACTCGCCGAGCCGGAAGACCGTATCGACACCCTGGTGGGAGAGCTCAACGGTATCCTGAAATGGATCGAGCAGCTCGACGAGGTCGATGTCGAGGGCGTGCAGGCCATGACGACGCCCGTCGCCTTCCCGCTGCCGATGCGCAAGGACGAGATCACCGATGGCGGGATCCGCGACAAGGTTCTCGCCAATGCACCGAAGTCCGATGAAGGCTTCTTCGTCGTGCCGAAATCGGTGGAGTAGCGGCATATGAGCGATCTTCTCAAACTCTCCCTCGACGAGGTTTCCGCCAAGCTGAAGGGCAAGGAGGTCTCCGCGACCGAGCTTGCGCAGGAGGCCTTTGCGGCCTGCCAGGCGGCCCAGCCGGCGCTGAATGCCTTCACGGCCTTTGACGAGGAAAAGACCATGGCCATGGCCATGGCTGCCGATGCGCGCCTGGCCAGGGGCGAGGGCGGTCTTCTGGAAGGCGTGCCGCTGGCCATCAAGGACCTGTTCGCCGTGGAAGGCGTGGATACGTCTGCCTCGTCTAACATCCTCAAGGGCTTCAAGCCGACCTATGAGTCGACGGTGACGTCGAAGCTGTGGGATGCGGGCGCCGTCTTCGTGGCCAAGACCTCGATGGACGAATTCGCCATGGGCTCGTCGAACGAGACCTCGAACACCGGTCCGGTCGTCAATCCCTGGAAGGCCAAGGACAGCAATGAGAGCCTGACACCGGGCGGTTCGTCCGGCGGTTCGGCCGCCGCTGTGGCCGCCGATCTGTGCTTCGGTGCCACGGGCACCGATACGGGTGGCTCCATCCGCCAGCCGGCCTCGTTCACGGGCACGGTCGGCGTGAAGGGCACCTATGGCCGCACCTCGCGCTGGGGCGTCGTGGCCTTCGCCTCCTCGCTCGACCATCCGGGCCCGTTCGCCAAGACGGTGAAGGACTCGGCCCTGCTGCTTGCCGCCATGTCGGGGCACGACCCCAAGGATTCCACCTCGCTGCCCAATGACGTGCCGGATTTTGCCGCCGCGGTCGGTCAGTCGGTGAAGGGGCTGAAGATCGGCGTTCCGAAGGAATACCGGGTCGACGGCATGCCCGCCGAGATCGATGATGTCTGGCAGAAGGGTATCGACTGGCTCAAGGCCGCCGGTTGCGAGATTGTCGACATCTCCCTGCCGCACACGAAATACGCCCTGCCGGCCTATTACATCGTTGCGCCGGCGGAGGCCTCGTCCAACCTCGCGCGCTATGACGGCATGCGCTATGGCAACCGCGTTGAGGGCAAGGATCTCGTCGATACCTACGAGAAGACCCGCGCCGCAGGCTTCGGCCATGAGGTGCAGCGCCGTATCATGATCGGCACCTATGTGCTCTCGGCGGGGTATTACGACGCTTACTACCTGCGCGCCCAGAAGGTGCGGACGCGCATCCTGCAGGATTTCCACGACGCTTTCGACAAGGTCGACGCCATCCTGACCCCGGCCGCACCGTCCGCCGCCTTCGGCCTGGGCACCAAGTCGGACGATCCGATCGCCATGTATCTCAACGACGTCTTCACCGTCACGGCAAACCTGGCCGGCGTGCCGGCCATGTCGGTGCCGGCGGGGCTCGACAAGTCGGGCCTGCCGCTGGGGCTGCAGGTGATCACGCGCGCCTTGGACGAAGAGACCATGTTCAAGGTCGGTGCCGCGATCGAGGACAGTGCCGGCTTCGGCTTCAAGGCGGAGAAGTGGTGGTAGGGCGATGAGCGACGCGCCGCTGGAGCATAAGGCGCCGTACAGGACGGCGAATGACTGGTTCAACCGGGTCATCGTGCTTTTGATCGCATTGATGGGACTGGTTCTGGGCGTGCCGCTGGCACTCTGGGGCTTTCTGAGCCTGTCGGGCCAGATGACGTCGTCGGATCTGTCCACCGTCACGGCGGTGCTGCTTTTCGGCATGGGCATGGCCTTCAACGCCTTCGGTGTCGTGATCGGATGGAGCGCACTGGTGCCAGGAGCGAAGGGATGAGCGACGCTCCCGGACCCGATACGCCCGAAACCGGCGCCGCCAATGTCTGGACGACGCGGATCATCGTCCTGGCGATCGCGCTGATGTGCCTGATGTTTGCCGTGCCGCTGGTTCTGAGCGGCATTGACGGGCTGATCGCCACGCTGGGGGCGGGCACGCTGCCCTCGCTGTGGGTGATCGTGGTGCTGCTGATCGGGCTGGCCCTGTGCGTCATCGGTCTGGGCACGGCCTGGCGGGCCTTCGTCCCGGCGCCGGGCAGCCGCAAGCGCACGGATGGCGGGGATAGGGCCAATGACTGAACCCGCGCACCCGGCGATGAAGCTGTCGCGGCCGGCCTTCCTGGTCGGCGCGCTGCTGGTGCTGGCCGGCGTGGTCGTGTTCCGCGGCATCGCTCCGCTGGAGCCGCGCAATCTCTGGACCGTACTGCTGGTGACGCCCGGCGTCGGTTTCCTGTTTTTCGGCCTGACAGTGATGATGGCGGGCCGGGTACTGGTCGCGGCGATGAATACGCCGGAAGACGAGCGTCCGACCTGGGATGACGAGGAGAAGACCGAGACGGAGGAGGCGAGGGAACGCCACCCTTCCCCTGGATGGGGAAGGTGGGCCGAGGCGGAGCCTCGGGCCGGAAGGGGTGAATCCCGGTGCTTGCAGGTTCGCTGCGTCGCCGCAGACACCTCGCCCTCACCCCATCCACCACGCCTTCGGCGCGGGACCCCTTCCCCATCAAGGGGAAGGATGGCTGTAACGGCTGTCACGGCCTGGACCGCTGCCATCGAGGCAGGCTGCACCGGTTGGATGGAGGCAGCCATGACGGGCCGGCCGGTGAGGATTGCGCGGTCTCTGCGAAAGCGGATGACGCCGCAGGAGGTGAAGATGTGGAGCGCGCTTCGAGCCCTGAAGCGCCAAGGGTATAGATTCAGACGGCAAGTGCCGCTGGGGCACTACATCGTCGATTTTGCCTGCTTCGACCCGAAGCTGGTCATCGAGGTCGATGGTGGACAACATACGCTCGACGGGCATGCGCGTCGCGATTTGGAACGCGACCGGTGGCTGGAGTGGCAAGGATTTGCGGTCCACCGTGTGTGGAACCACGAGGTGAACGACAATTTCGATGGCGTCATGGAGGCCATCGGCGAGTATCTGCGAGGCAAGGGCGCGAGATGACCGAACATAGCTACACACTGCCGGGCGTGACCGGTGACTGGGAAGTCGTGATGGGGCTGGAGATCCACGCCCAGGTGGTCTCGAACGCAAAGCTGTTCTCCGGTGCGGCGACGGCCTTCGGTGCGGCGCCGAACACGCAGGTCTCGCTGGTCGATGCGGCGATGCCGGGCATGCTGCCCGTGATCAATGAGCACGTCGTCGAACAGGCGGTGAAGACCGGTCTTGGCCTCAATGCGAAGATCAACAACTGGTCGCGCTTCGACCGGAAGAACTACTTCTATCCCGATCTGCCGCAGGGCTATCAGATCTCGCAATTCCAGTTCCCGATCGTGGGTGAGGGCGCCATCGAGTGCGAGCGCGACGATGGTTCGCGTTTCACCGTGCGTATCGAGCGCCTGCATCTGGAACAGGATGCCGGCAAGTCGATCCACGATCTCGACCCCAACTCCACCTATGTCGACCTCAACCGGTCAGGCGTGGCGCTGATGGAGATCGTCTCCAAGCCGGACATCCGCTCGCCGGAAGAGGCTTCGGCCTATGTGTCCAAGCTGCGTACCATCCTGCGCTATCTGGGAACGTGTGGCGGCGACATGGAAAAGGGCCAGCTGCGCGCCGACGTGAACGTGTCGGTGTGCAAGCCGGGCGCCTACGAGAAATTCCGCGAGACGGGTGATTTCAAGCATCTGGGCACACGCTGCGAGATCAAGAACGTCAACTCGCTGCGCTTCATCCGCCAGGCGATCGAGTATGAGGCCCAGCGCCAGATCGACATCCTCGAGGAGGGCGGCAAGGTCGACCAGGAGACCCGCCTGTTCGATGCCAATACCGGCGTGACGCGCTCCATGCGGTCCAAGGAAGAAGCGCACGACTACCGCTACTTCCCCGATCCCGACCTGCTGCCGCTGGAGCTGCAGCAGACCTGGGTCGACGAGATCAAGGCCGGTCTGCCGGAACTGCCCGACGCCAAGCGCGAGCGCTTTGTCAGCGTGCTCGGCCTGTCGGACTATGACGCCTCCGTGCTGGCGGCCGACAAGGATCGTGCCGCCTATTTCGAGGAAGTGGCCGAGGGGCGCGATGCCAAGCTGGCCTCGAACTGGGTCAATAACGAACTCTATGGCCGCCTCAACAAGGAAGGCCTGACCATCACCGACTGCCCGGTATCCGCCGCGCAGATGGGTGGTCTGGTCGCGCTTATCCAGGACGAGACGATTTCCGGCAAGATCGCCAAGGACGTGTTCGAGATCCTGTGGGCCGAAGGTGGCGACCCGGCAAAGATCGTGGAGGAGCGCGGCCTCAAGCAGGTCACCGATACCGGCGCCATCGAGGCCGTGATCGACCAGCTGATCGCCGACAATCCCGATCAGGCCGCCTCGGTGAAGGAAAAGCCCAAGGCGATGGGCTGGTTCGTCGGCCAGGTGATGAAGGCCATGCAGGGCAAGGCCAATCCCCAGGCGGTGAACGAGATCCTGCAGAAGAAGCTGCTGGGCTAGGGTGGTACGCCGCCCCAACCGGACTGTCTTGCTCGCTGGGGGCGTGGCGGCCTGCGTCGCGCTCCTTCGGGCCGTCACGGCACTGTCCGGACCCGGGGGCGTGGCAGCCGCCATCCTGCTCGGATTGTCGGCGGGTTTTGCGGTGGTCTGGATCGCCGATTTTGCCCTCTCGACCTGGTGGGCGCGGCGGCTCGATCATCCGCCGGGCATGGCGTTCAAGTGGCAGCGCTTTCTCGTCGGCGGGCCGGCAATCGGGCTGTCCACGCTGTGCGGGCTCACTGGCGCACTCCTGTCGGCAAGCGCCGCCAACGGCGCCTATGACAGTGCGGCCAGTATTGTCTTCTTCTCATTGTTCGCGGCGGGTATCGCCGGGGCGTGGTACGCTTTCCTGGCCAGCCCGATCTTTGTCGGCGTTGCCCGCCGCTATTATCGAGGGCAATAGTCGCCCGGACTATTCGGTCCCGGGCCGGTCCCGCCGCCGCTTCGACAGGGCGAACAGTGCCAGCCAGGTCAGGCCAGTGGCAATCACTACCCATTCGACGGCAAAGACGACAGGGCCGATCAGGCCCGGCTGTACGTATTCAGCCATCAACGGACTGCCGACGGCAAGAAGCAGGGCGAGGACGATAAAGGTGGCGACCGCGAAGGTAAAAAGCCGGCGCCGCCACACGGTGCGCAGTTCGCGCGCATGGAGAGTGGCCATGATGACCTCCCTTGTGGCTATACGGGTTGCAACGGCTGAAACCGCCGCCCGTTCCTTTCCGCCTCTGGTCCTGCGCGCGCATCTCGTGTTAACCCTTTGATCTCACCGCACGAGCCGGAGCGACAAGGCCCATGACACAGGATGATTCCGCTCTCGACGAACTCCTGCCGCTCGACGCGATGCAGGGCCGTTTCGGCGAAATCCTGACCTGGCTCCAGGAAACCCTGCTCGACATCAATATCGCGATCCAGATCGGACTGGTGGCAGCGGCCTTCATCCCGGCACTGATCTTCGGTCCGCGGCTGCGTCATCTGGTCGAGGCGCACACGCGTGAGCTGATCCGCACGGGCCTGGCTCGGCGGCTGCTGACGGCAGCGATTGCATTGGCCACACCGTTGGCGCTCCTGGCTGTGCTGGCGGTTGAACGTGTTGTGCTGGGAGCGGTCGACCGGCCCTTCCATCTGATCAATGCGGCGATGAGCCTGATGACGGCCTGGCTGGTCATCCGCGCCGTGACGCTGATCATCCGCTCGCGCTTCTGGTCGCAGGTCGCTTTCTACATCGCCTGGCCGGTGGCCGCGCTCGACGTGTTCGGCCTGCTCGACGATGTCGTGATGCAGCTGCAGGCGCTGGCCATCCCGCTGGGCGAGACGGAGGAGGGCGATCCTGTCGATCTCTCCCTGTTCGACGTGCTGCGCACACTGATCTATTTCGGCGTGCTGTTCTGGGCGGCGTCCTTTGCCGGCCGGGCGATCAACACCCAGCTGGAGCGCGCCGAAGAGATCTCGCCGGCCTTGCGGGCGCTGATTGCCAAGGTCCTGGGCTTTGTCCTGCCGATCGTGGCGCTGCTGATCGCGCTGCAGCTGACCGGCTTCAACCTGGCCACGCTGGCGATCTTCTCCGGTGCTGTCGGTATCGGGGTCGGCCTGGGCCTGCAGAAGACCGTGGCGAACTTCGCCGCCGGCTTCACGCTGCTGGCCGACAAGTCGATCAAGCCGGGCGATGCGCTGGAAGTCGACGGCCAGTTCGGCTGGGTGACGGGGATGCAGTCGCGCTATGTCTCGATGCGCACGCGCGACGGCACCGAACATCTCATCCCGAACGAGCATTTCATCGCCAATGGCGTGATCAACTGGTCCAAGTCCGACCGGGTGGTGCGCCAGCACGCCCCCTTCGGCGTGTCCTACTCGACTGTCGACATGGAGAAGGTGCAGCAGCTTGCCATCGCCGCCGCCCAGAGCGTCGATCGTGTCGTGCCGGACAAGACGCCGGTCTGCAATCTGATGGAGTTCGGCGACAGCTCGGTCAATTTCGACCTGCGTTTCTGGATTTCCGATCCGCAGAACGGGCTCTCCAATGTGCGCAGCGACGTCTACATGGCGATCTGGAAGAGCTTCCACGAAAACGGCATCGAATTCCCCTTCCCGCAGATGGATGTCCACGTGAAGGAAATGCCGAAAGGCTAGATGCCTGCCGGCCGGTACAAAAAAAAGAGGACGCGGACGAAAGGTCCGCGCCCTTCAGTTTGCTGAGTGGCGGCGGGCCGGGTCAGTCCGAAATGGCTCGCCGCCGGCGCAAAACCGGTCAGATCCGTCGCGTCTTGCTGCTGGTTTCAGATTATGCCGGCCTGTATGCGAAAGATAATCAATTGAAATTATGGAAATTATCGAGGCGAGTAATATCGCACCCGCGAAATCGCAGACTGTTTTCGTTTCGGATCAACAGGTTGGTTCAAAGTTAGGCGAATGTATAAGTTTTGGGTTGACGGCGCGGCTCTCCGCTGAAAGCCTAGGCATATGCCTAACTATCAGACGCATCTCGATTCCACTTTTCACGCCCTGGCGGACCCGACACGCCGGGCCGTGATCGCCCGTCTTATCGAGGGGCCGGCCTCGGTGTCCGAGCTTGCCGAACCCTTCGACATGGCTCTGCCGTCCCTGATGCAGCACCTCAAAGTGCTGGAGACGGGCGGGCTGATCCGCACGCAGAAGACCGGACGGGTGAGGACCTGCCGGCTGGAAACCGCGCGTCTGAGCGAGGCACAGGACTGGCTGTCGAAGCAGAAAGCGCTGTGGGAGACCCGGCTCGACCGGCTCGACGCCTATCTCAGGGACATGGCTGCAAAGGAAACCCCCGATGACCCGCAAACGTGACTGGGCCCGCTTCAACCCCGAAACCGATCTGGCCATCGATCGCCGTATCGATGCACCGGTCGATCTGGTCTGGTCGGCCTGGACCGATCCGGATCGCCTGAAACAATGGTGGGTGCCGCGTCCCTGGACGACGCCGGAAATCGAGATGGACCTGCGTCCGGGCGGCATGTTCCGCACTGTGATGCAATCGCCCGAAGGCGAGCGCTTCGACAATGCCGGCATCTTCGTCGCGGTCGAGCCGAAAGCCTGGATCGCCTGGACCAGCGCGCTGCTGCCGGGCTACCGGCCGGCGGGCGATGCCGAGCATTGCGGCGGCATTCACATGACCGCCGGGATCGAATTCAGGCCGGACGGTGCGGGAACGCATTACATCGCCACGGTGTTGCACCCAGACAGGGCGTCCCGCGAACGCCATGAAGCCATGGGCTTCCATGATGGCTGGGGCACCGTGATCGAACAGCTCGTCGAGATCGTGACGGCGATGAAGGCAGATGCCAGATGACCGGCCGGATCACCCATGAACGCTTCACGCTGGAGCGGCGCTATGACGCTACGCCAGCGCAGATATTCGCGGCCTGGAAGGATGTGGAGGGGCGGACACAGTGGCAAAAGCCGGCGGACCATCTTCATCTTGTCTATGACGCGGACGATTTCCGGGTCGGCGGCCGTGACATCAGCCGCTGCTGGGCCGATGGCGATGCCAACGCCTATGAGGCGGTGGTCTGCTACCAGGACATTGTGCCGGACCGCCGCATCATCATGTCCGAGACCGTCAGCCTTGCAGGCCGCAACCTGTCCTCCGCGCTGGCGACGGTCGAGATCGATCCCGACGGGTCCGGCGCCCGCATGCGCCTGACGCTGCAGATCGCGGCGGAGACCGGTTCGGACATCTTCGCCGGCTATCGCGAAGGATGGGGCGCCCTGCTGGAAAACCTTGTTTCACACCTGACGCGGGAGACCATCCCATGACAGACCAGCCAAGCATCACGGAAACACGACATCTGGAAGCCGATCCGGAGGACGTATTCCGGGCCTGGCTCGATCCGGAACTGGCCCGCCTCTGGCTCTTCGTCCGTTCGGGCCGTCCGGCCGAACGGTGCGAAATCGACGCCCGCGAAGGCGGACGCTTTGTGATCCTCGACCGGCGCGAGGACGGCGATGCCCATTTTGTCGGCATCTATGAAGAGATTGATCCGCCGCACCGCCTGATCTTCCGGTTCGCAACCGGACGCAGCGCGGACATCGATCCGGCCGAGGGTGGCCGTGTGACGGTGACCGTCGTGCCGGAAAAGACCGGCGCCAGCCTGACCCTGGTTCAGGATGTCCCGGCTGCCTATGCCGAATACGCCGACCGGATGCGCGAGGGCTGGAAGACCCTGCTCGCCGCTCTGGCCTCGCATCTGGGCGTGTGGGTGGAGAAACCCGACACCAAACCCTTCAGGGGAGATATTGCATGACCGACCGCCGCGTCGACCACGACACGTTCACACTCACCCGGCGCTATGATTTTCCGCCGCGCGCGGTCTTTGCCGCCTGGGCGGAACCGGCTGCCAAGCGCCGCTGGTTTGCCGAGACCGAGGGGTTTGCCGACATCGAGCATGCCCTCGACTTCCGCGTCGGTGGCCTGGAAAGCGCATCAGGGCGGGCGCCGGACGGCGGACGTTTCACCTATGATGCCGTGATCCACGACATCGAAGAGGGCGCCCGGGTCATCCTGGCCTATCGCATGACGATGGACGGCACACCGATCTCGGTCTCGCTGGCGACGGTCACGTTCGAGGCGGACAAGGACGGCACCAGGCTGACCTATGTCGAGCAGGACGCCTTCCTCGACGGTCTCGACAATGCCGGTCCGCGCCGCGAGGGCGTTGCCTGGCAGCTGGAACAACTGGCGCTTGAACTCGCCGAAGCCCGCGAAGGGGTACACTGATCATGAAGTCTCATTTCACAGCCCTTGGTGCCGTCGCCCTGATGACGGCTCCGATCCTGGCCCAGGATATCGCGCCGCCGCCGATGGATCCGCCGCCGGCGGGTGCCTACCGGCTCGACACGGCCCATAGCAGCCTCATCGTCCATGTCGACCATATGGGATTCTCGCGCTACCCGGTCCGCTTCACGCGCTTCGATGTCGAGATGGATTTCGATCCGCAGGCGCCGGAAACGATGTCCGTGACGGCCGAGATCGACCCGGCTTCGCTGGAAACCCATTATCCGCTCGACGATGTGGATTTCGACGCCGAACTGACCGGCGCGCAATGGCTCGACGTTGAAAATCATCCGGTCATCCGCTTCGTGTCGAGCGATGTGACGCTGACCGGCGAGAACACGGCACAGGTGGCCGGCACGCTTTCGCTGATGGGTATCGAGCAGCCGCTGACGCTCGATGTCACCTATAATGGCGGCTATGCCGGCATGGTGCCCTACGATCCGCAGGCCCGCATCGGCTTTTCCGCCACAGCCGCCTTCGACCGTTCCGCTTTCGGCCTTGCCTACGGCATCCCGCCCGAAGGCTCCTCGTTCGGCGTCGCCGACCGGGTGACGGTGAGTATCGAGGCCGAACTGCTCGGTCCGGCGCTCGAGGCGGCAGACTAGAAGCGCCCTATTTCAGAAGACCGATCTCGCGCAGGCGCTGGTTGAGATAGTCGTTGGCGCGGATCGGTTCGGGATACTTGTCCGGATTGTCGGGTCCCGCGCAGCCGGGCAGGGTCTCGATCATGTAGTCCGGCCGGTAGTGCAGGAAGAAGGGCAGGGAATAGCGCGAGAATTCCGTGCGCGCGCCGGCCGGATTGATCACCCGGTGCTGGGTCGAGGGCAGGATGTCATTGGTCGAGCGGGCCAGCATGTCGCCCATATTCACCACCAGGCAGCCCGGCGGCGGGTTCATGTCGACCCATTCGCCCGAGCGCGTCTTCACCTGCAGGCCCGGTTCTTCCGCGCCCAGCAGCAGGGTGATGGTGTTGATGTCGCCATGGGCTTCCGCGCGGATCGAACCGCCCGGATCGCCGGTGACCGGCGGATAGTGAAGCAGGCGCATCACCGAATTGCCGTCCTTCACCGTGTCGTCGAAGAAGGTCTCTTCCAGGCCCAGATCGAGCGCGATGGCGCGCAGCACTTTCACACCCATTGCGTCGAAGGCGGCATAGAGACCGTGCACCGTCTCCTGCCAGCCGGCGATCTCGCCGGGGACGAGGTTCGGCGCCATGTCGGCTTCGTAGGGGTGACCGGCGGGCAGGTCGCGGCCGACATGCCAGAATTCCTTCAGGTCGACATGCTTGGCGTCCTTGGCGATTTCCTTGCCGAAGGGCGTATAGCCGCGTGCACCGCCTCCGCCCTCGACGAAGTATTTCATCTTGGTCGCTTCCGGCAGGGCGAAGAATTCGGCGGCCTTGGCATAGGCGCCGGCAATCAGCGCCTCGTCCAGGCCGTGGTCGGAAATGGCGGCGAAACCGTATTCCCGGAAGCTGCGGCCCAGTTCGCGGGCAAAGCGTGCCTTGTCGGTCTCCAGCAGGGTCATCGAGACCGGCGGGAAGCGGGACAGGATATCTTGATCGGGCATGGTTCGGCCTGTTGTCTGTTCGCGCCGACAGATACGGCTTTGGCCGTGTCCTGCCAAGCGCCCGAAGGTCGCACACGCGGCCGTGATTGCAGCATCCCCTTGAACGGGTGACGACGGGGGCCAATCTGGCAAGGACCGGATTTTTTGAGGAGAGCGCCATGACGGCCCCGATCGAACTCTATTACTGGCCCACGCCGAACGGGTGGAAAGTGTCCATCGCGCTCGAGGAGATGGGCCTGCCCTACGAACTCAAGCCGGTGAATATCGGCGTGGGCGAGCAGTTCGAGCCGGCCTTCCTGAAGATCAGCCCCAATAATCGCATGCCGGCGATCGTCGATCCGGACGGACCGGGCGGCCAGCCGATCTCCGTGTTCGAGAGTGCGGCCATCCTGCAGTATCTCGGCCGCAAGACCGGGCAGTTCTATCCCGCCGACGAACGCGCCCGCGTCGAGGTCGAGCAATGGCTGTTCTGGCAGATGGGCGGTCTCGGTCCGATGGCCGGACAGGCGCACCATTTCCGGTCCTATGCGCAGAAGATCGAGCCGGACGAGAGCAAGCTGGAATACGGCAAGCAGCGCTATACCAATGAGGTGAACCGGCTCTATGGCGTTCTGGAACGAGCCCTGTCCGACGGACGGGAGTATGTCGCCGGCGAATACTCGATTGCCGACATGGCGATCTGGCCGTGGATCCTGCCGGAAGGCCAGGGCCAGAATCTCGACGACTTCCCGAAGCTGAAAGCCTGGGTCGAGCGCGTCGGCGCGCGTCCGGCCGTAAAGGCAGGCCGGGCCGTCGGCAATGATCTGCGCAGCAATCTGGCCGATGATAGCGAACAGATGAAGAAGGCGCGCGCCGTCCTGTTCGGACAGACGGCGAAGACCTGACCGCATCCTGCGCCGCGTCGGCCGCGATTTCTCGCGTCTGACGTGCAAGGCCTTGCCAGGATCGCCCCGAACCGGAAGATTGCCGCCGGGATCAAGGGGGCGTCATGGCGGAGACCGTCCATGCGGATACGGATCGTGCGGAGCCACGCCGGCGGCCGGACGCTGAAGCCTATTGGCGCAGCGGCTTGACCCATGCCGAGGCCACCCGCCGCGAACGCGCGGAAACCTGGCGCGAGGAGACCCGGTCGCCCTGGGAAGCCTCGCCGCCGGGACTGGTCGTGTGGCTGGTCTGGCGGGCGCTCTACAAGGGCTTCCAGCCGCTCTGGCTGATCCTCTCCCTTCTGGCGGCCGGCTGGTTTGGCGGACAGTGGCTGATCGGCCGCGGCGACCTCGACCCGCCGCCGGCGGATGAGAGCGCATCCGGCCGCCTGTCCGTTGCGATCGCGGCCGCAGTACCGCCCGGCATGGATCCGCGCGCGTTCTGGGAAGACCGGCTCGACGCCGCCCTCGATGGAGACCGGCGCCGGCGGGCGGATATCGACCGTTTCCGCGCCTGGGCCGCTCTGGGCCCCGACCTGATCGGCCGTGACCGTCTGGCGCTTGAGTCTCTTGCCGGCGATGGCGATGCTGCCGCACTGGATGCGCAATTGCGCGCCGGCCCGCCCTGGGAACGCCAGGCCCTGATGGACCGCGCCCTCTCCGAGCGGCTGGCTGCGGGGCGTTCGGCGGGCCTGGAACCGCCGGAGCTTGTCCTGGCACCCGAACGCCTGCGCCAGCGCCATGACCGGGCGCTTTTTCTCTGGTCGATCGCCGATACCAGCGCTGAGGCCTTCTTTCGCGGGCGCGCCCGGGGCGAGTTCGAAATGCGCAGCCTGCCGGGCCTGGTTGCCGAGGATGTGGCCGGCGACACGCGCCTTTATGGCGGTGTGCGCCACTTTGTCATCCAGGCCTGCGCGCATCGTGCGGCAGCCTTCGAGGGCTGTGATGCGGCGATCATTCCGGACGCGCCGGCCGATACGCTCTCATTCGGACTGGCGGCCGTCGAGGCCGGACTGGTCCAGCTGCAGATCTCGCCGAGTGTTGCGATGTCGGGTGCGGAAATCCTGCAGGCGGCCGGCCGGGCCGGGCGGCTGACGGAAGATTTCCGGAGCGCGCTCGAGGCCGATCTGGCTGCGGTGCTTTCGTCCGGCGAGGCGCTGGCGGCATTGAGCGCGACAGGCCTGCGGGCGGATATCGCCTTTGCAGCGCCGGACCAGACGGCCCTGCTGCTGCGCGGCCGGATCGATGCCCGTACCCGTGAGGGTGCCGGGCCCCTGTCGGAAATGCTGAGGGATATCGCAGCGATCCGGGCGCAGACCTCGCCGGCGGTCGCGATCCGGCTGCTGGACGGTCTGTCCGGGCTGGACGATGTCCGGCGCTTGCGCGGGCTGGTGGACATGGCGGCTGACCGGGCGCTGGCCGGGCGGGAATTGCTGGGTCCCAGGGCACTGGAAGCGGCGGGGCCGGTGATGCCGGCACCGGTTGTCGAGAGCGCGGACCAGGACCGTCTGAAACGCAATGCCATGCTTGCCCTGATGTCCGCAGCTGTCGTGGTGCTGTTAACCCTGGTGCGGCTGGCCACCCCCCGCAGAATCCGCTTGGGCGCGCGTACAAACCTTGCCGATGCGTGGATGTCGCGTTTAACGCTTGGTAGGAAAACCTAACGCACGTAAGTATTTAAGGCGTATTTTTCCTGATTTTCCTTAACCTTAAAGCAATCCTCTTTACGCAACATCGCCTCATGTTCGAAGGCATTCGGACAGGATGGTGAAGCGGGTGACATGCCAAGAAAGGCCGCGCCCGCGTGTTGTAAAAAGGGAAGAAGACCCATGGCTTTCACGGACGTAGAAACGGCCCAGGCCCACCAGGCAGCTTTCGCCGACCCGACCGGCGAGGATCTCTGCAAGCTCGGCATCCTGTATTCCACGGGACAGGGCGGCGAGATCGATTATGTCGAAGCGCACAAATGGTTCAATCTGGCGGCCCTGATGGGCTCGGAGCCGGCGAAGTATTATCGCCAGGAAATCTCCGACCAGATGTCGACCATCGAAGTCGCCGCGGCCCAGCGCGCTGCGCGCGAGTGGCTCTCGACCCGCCACTAGGCCGGCAATCCGCACCAGACTGTCCACGCCGCCGGCGGGTATGATATACTCGCCGGCAGGGTGATCGCAGTCCTGTGCCCGGCGGAGCGTGTGTCTCCGTCCAACGTGCTGCGAAGGCGGTGCGTAGCGGTGACATTGCCCACCCGTAACGGCCCCACAAGCGCAACATTGGTGCGACACTGAGTGACATACGCCAGCTTGGCCGATGCTCGCCGGACGTCTGGCCGTTTGTGATCGCTCGAGACGCAATAGCGGCGCCGCTATGGCCCCGTTTTTCCGATATTCAGGCTGCGTGAAAGCTGCGGATCAGTTGTTTGTGATCGCGTCGGCGATCGCGAAGCTCATCGCCTGGTCGAGCGGGACAATCCCCATCACATACTGTTCCACGAAGAGATTGACCTCGGCGACGGTCGAGCGCGGCACGAAGATGATGTCGTGACGGCGGATCTGGATGTTGTCGGCACCCTGGCGCGCCCGCAGCGCGTCGTGCAGGTTGACCGTGCGCATCATCATGTCGCCGCCGGGCGCACGCCGCAGCACGACGCCATCGCCGCGTGCAGCCGTGTTCTGGAAACCGCCCGCCAGCATCACCGCTTCCAGCGCCCCGATCGGACCGGTCATCTCGACGAGGCCCGGTGCATTCACTTCGCCGCCGACAATGATGTTCTGCGGACCCAGGCCGGCGCGGCGCACTTCCACCATCGGATTGACGAGCACGTTCTGCGCATAGGCGCGGGCGATCGTGTCGCCGATCTCGCGATCGGTGCGGCCGGCGACCATCAGGTCGGAAATCAGCGGCAGGGCGACGCGCCCGTCCGGACCGATCTCGACCGTGCGGGAGAGTTCGGGGGCCGAATGCACGATCACTTCGAAACTGTCGCCGGGATAGAAGCGGTAGGCCGGATCGGTCTCCTGCCAGGCCGCAAAGCGCGGTTCGCCCCAGGCTGCGGCCGGCGCGGTATCGGCGCCATGGCTGGCGCAGCCGGCGAGCCCGGGCAGGGTCATCAGGGCCGCCAGGCAGAGGCCGGTCTTGATCGCGCGCATGAAATACTCTCCGCAAGCGTGTCCGGAGCGGATATTCGGCCGCGTTGGATAACAAATTTTTAAGCGCAATCCGGCTCATATGCACGCATGACTCGCGCGTCCCACTTTTCCGGTACCCAGCCGGCTCCGGCCGGCGGTCCGGTGGCTTCCGGCCGCCGGGAGCTGGACCTGTTCGACGTGGTGGCCCTGGCCTGGGCCGAGCGCGGCTTCATCGCCATCGTTTTCGCGGTGATTTTCACCCTCGGCGTCGCGGGTGCGATGCTGACGCTGAAGACCAGCTATACCGCGGAATCGCGCTTTCTGGTCCTGCTGAACGAAGACCCGACGCCCGCCGCGGCCGGCTGGGGCGACGGTTTCATGCTGAACCAGGTCATGCAGTCGGAAAGCGAGCTGTTGAGCTCCGAAGCGGTGCGCCGGATTGCGCTGGACAGCCTGGGCGCGGAAACGGTGCTGGGCGAGGCGGTCGACGGCGATGCCCGCGGCGCGGCGCTGAAAGTGCTGCGCGGCGGTTTCGGTGTCTCGCGCGAACCGAACTCCTCCGCCCTCAATGCCAGTTTCGAAAGCAATGATCCGGAACGCGCCGCGCTGATCCTCAATGCGATCGTCGATGCCTATCTGGCCTATCGCGAGGAAGTGCTGATCGAGACCGGCGTGACCGGTCTGGGCGTGCGCCGCCGGCAGGCCGATGTGGCGGTGCTGGAAACGCGCGCAGCGCTGGATGCTTTCCTGGACCAGCACGGCCTGTCGAATTTCGACACCGAACAGCAGACCTCGCAGACGCTCGTCGGCAATCTCGCCGAACGTTTGAACGGTGCCCGGGCCGACCGCGACGCGGCCCAGGCCGGTGCCGCGGCGCTGCGCCAGCGTCTCGACCAGATCCCCGGGCAGATCGAGCTTTATGTCGAGAACGGTGTCTCCGGACGCCTGCTCGACCTGCGCGCCGAACGCGCCAGCCTTCTGTCGCGTTATCAGCCGGGCGCGCCGGCGGTGACGGCGGTGGAGCGCGAGATTGCTGCCCTGGAAGCCTTTGTCGCCAGCGGTGCGGCTGCCAGCGACGGCCAGCGCCGCTCCGGTGCCAATCCGGTGCGCCAGGAACTGGAATCGGAACTGGCCCGCCGCGAGGCGGATGCCCGCTCCCAGGCCGTTCTGGCCTCGTCGCTGGAAACGCAATTGCGCGATGTGCGCAGCGATGTCGAGCGCCTGCGCGGCCTGGAAACCGAATACACGCGCCTGGCCCAGAATGTCGCCGCCGCCGAGGAGGCTGCCGCTGCGATTGCCGCGCTGGAAGCCACCGCCGAAGCGCGCCGCGCCCCGGCTGTCGGGGCCGCCGATGCGGTGCGCGTGATCGACCGCGCCTCGCCGCCGCTGGAAGGCGCGTCGATGAAGAAACTGGCGCTGGTTGCCTCGGCCGTGCTGGCGATGGGCGTGGCGCTCTTCCTCGGCCTGCTGCGCGGTTACTGGCGCACCTATGTCGCCGCCGGTGCCCTGCGCCGGCCGCGCGAAACGCGCCGGCCGCAGGATGTGCCCGAACCGGCGAACGACCCCTATGGCGGTCTGCCCGTGCTGGCGCGTATCGCCGATCGCTCTGCGTAAGCGGGACGTTAACCACGCGGCGGGCAAATTCGGTCCGACACGAATGATTCCGGGCCCGTCATGAATCTCACCCAGGACCTCTCCACCCTGATCGACCAGCTCGAGCCGATTGCCCGGCCCGGCGGGGAAGGGCGTGTGCTGATGGTGATGGGCGCCAGCCGCGGCGCCGGCGCGTCGACGGTGGCACGCGAACTGGCGCGCCTGGCCGCACGGCGCTCGTATCGCGGCGTCTGGCTCTACGATCTCGATTTTGCCGGCAATGCCCAGGCCGAGGCGGCGCGGGTGCAGGGACCGGTTTTCGATGCCCGTTTCGGCCGCGACCCGTTCTGGCGGATCGAGGCCGGCGATGCACCGGCGCGGATCGTCGCCCGCGAGTCGGTGGCCCCCAATCTTTTCGTCACCCAGATGCAGGCCCGCCGCGACACGGTGAAACAGGTCATTCTCGGACCCGCGCCGGAGTACTGGAAAGCCGTGCGCCGCTCGATCGACCTGGCGATCATCGACGCGCCGGGCAACAGCCGCGCGCCGCTCTCGCTGGTCGGCGATCTGGACGGTGTGATCCTGGTGGCCGATGCGCGCCTGCCGCGCACCGATGGTATCATGGCCCGGCGCCAGGCGATCGAGGCCCGTGGCGGCGTGGTCGCCGGCATCATCGTCAACCGCGCGGACGGGCAGGCCCGGAGCGCGGCATGAGCCTGGCACCGGCCCGCGATATCGCACCGGAACCGGCGCTGATCTCGGCCTGGCGCCATGCGCCGGGCTTTTCCTTTTTCCGGGCTCTTGAAGGCTCGGCGACGGTTCTCTGCCTCTATCTTTTCTCGACCGCGCTGATCGGGCCGGTGTTTGCCGATCCGGCCGATCCGGAGAGCTCGGCCATCCTGCGGCTGATCTGGCTGCCGGTCTATGCGCTCACCCTGGCGCTGTGCGCCCTGCGGCCCGGCGCCGTGCTGGGCACGCTGGCCAATAATGTCCTGCTTCTGGGCCTGGTCTCGCTGACCGCCGTCTCGGTGATCTGGTCGATCGATCCGGACACGACGCTGCGACGCTCTTTCGCCCTGATCATGTCGACCCTGTTCGGCTTCTGGATGGCCTCGCGCTGGAGCTGGCGCGAAATGATCCTGCTGATCGCCTCGGCCTTCGGCCTGATTGCCGTGTCGAGTGCGGTGATGGCCATCGCCGTGCCCTCGATCGGTATCGACCATGCGGTCCATGCCGGCGCCTGGAAGGGCGTGTTCTGGGAGAAGAACACGCTGGGCGGCATGATGGCGCTGGGTGCGGTGAGTGCCTATGCGGCGCTGCGCGCCGATCCGGACCGCCGCTGGATCTGGATCGGCATGGCCTTGCTGTGCACGGCGCTGGTCCTGCTCTCGACCTCGAAAACGGCGCTCCTGTCCTGGACGCTGGGCACGGGCGGGGCGGTCGGCATCATGGCCTGCCGCCAGGGGTTCGGCTTTGCCACCCTGGTTCTCTTCCTGGGACTGACGGGCGGCATCATGCTGGGCATGATCTTGCTGATCGCGCCGGTGGAATTTTTGGAAATGCTCGGCCGCGACGCCACGCTGACCGGCCGGACCGATATCTGGGCCATCCTGATCGAGGAAGTCTGGCGCCGTCCCTGGACGGGCTATGGCTATCGCGCCTTCTGGACGGTGGAGAACGGTCCGGTCTACTGGGTCCGCGCCGGCACGAGCTGGCCGGTGCCCACGGCCCATAACGGCCTGCTGGAAATCGCGCTGGCGCTGGGCATTCCCGGCGTCGTGCTGATGGTGACCGTCTATCTGCGCTCACTGATCCGCGCCGCCGGCACGATCTTTTCGCAGCGCCCCGAGACCTACTGGGTCCTCGCCCAGTTCGCCATCATGGGCCTGGCCTCGATCTCCGAAAGCAATCTGATGAACCAGAACTCGCTCAGCTGGATCCTGTTCACCGCGGGTGCGGCGAAACTGGCACAGGGATCGCGGTAGGGGGGCAGTTCAAGACGATTTGTCATCCCGGCCGGACGGCCTGCGAAGGCAGGCCGCAGGGGCGGGACCTATACGCTCGCCGTCAGACGGAAGCAGGCTCGGTGTTTGCGATAGCTGGATATTCACTGGGGTTATAGGTCCCGGACTTTCACCCCGCCTACGCGGGGTATCCATCCGGGATAACAGGGATACGCTCAACCGGACCCCGGAATTCGCTTCGCTCCTCCGGGGAAAGTGGGAGGGGGGCTTCTCCGGGGAAAGTGGGGGAGCAGCGGAATGCGGGCCGGAAGAAGTGCTCGTCAATCAAGTGATATTATGGTATCAAATATTCCGGAATTATCTCAGTAACTGATATCATAATGTCATTTAAACTCTCAACGCCGCAGGAAGTGTCGGCAACGCTTGGGCAGCGGCTTCGGGCGCGGCGGCTTGATGCGGATCTGACGCAGGACGGTCTGGCGGCGCGCAGCGGAGTTCCGGTGGCCACGCTGCGCAAGTTCGAACGCACGGGCGAGATCGCCTTCGTCTCCTTTATCCGGCTCGCCATGGCGCTGGGCGATGAAGCCGCGCTGGACGGGCTGCTGGCCGAGCACCAGCGCTATGGATCGTTGCGCGATGTGCTGGAGCCGCCGCGGCGGCCGCAGCGGGGACGGCGCACGTGAAGATCGCGCCGGGTACGCCGCTTGAAGTCACGCTGCAATGGGATGACCGCACAGCCATGCCGGTCGGACGGCTGGCCTATCGCGACGGCCAGGCCTGGCTGGAGTATACGCCGGATTTTCTCGCGTCCGGCCTGCAATTATCGCCGCTGCATCACCAGGCCGGCCCAGGGCTGGAAACCGCCTGGAAGCGGGACGTCTTCGAGGGGCTTCACGGCATGTTTGCCGACAGCCTGCCGGACGGGTGGGGACGGCTGCTGGTCGACCGGCGCGCACGGCAGCTGGGTTTCGAGCCGTCGCAGCTGACACCGCTGGATCGACTGGCCTGTGTCGGGCGCCGCGGGATCGGCGCGCTGACCTATGCGCCGGCCATGGATGTCTGGGATGGCGCCGAAGGGGCGCTCGATCTTGATCGTCTGGCGGCGGATGCAGCGCGGGTTCTGGCGGGCGAGGCGGGGGCGGTGATTGCCGCGCTCGGCCAGGCCGGCGGTTCACCGGCGGGCGCGCGGCCCAAGGCGCTGATTGCGCTGAATGCGGCAGGCGAGGCCCGGCACGGGTCCGACGCGATCCCCGAAGGGTATGACGGCTATCTGGTGAAGTTTCCCGGCCGCGACGATCCGGCCGATATTGCCGCCATCGAATATGCCTATGCGCTTATGGCCCGGGCGGCCGGCGTGATCATGCCCGATGTCCGCCTGATCGAAGGCCCGGACGAGGCCCGCTATTTCGCCACGCGGCGTTTCGACCGGGAGGGCGATGCGCGTCTGCACGTGCATTCGGCCTGCGGCCTTCTGTATTCCGATTTTCGCCTGCCGGCGCTGGATTATCGCGAGCTGATCCGCCTGGCGCGCGCCGTCACCCGCGACCGGCGCGAGGCGATCGCCATGTACCGGCTGGCCGTATTCAATGTGCTGGCCCGCAATCGCGACGATCACGCCAAACAGTTCAGCTTCCTGATGGACCGCGACGGGCGCTGGAGCCTCGCCCCGGCCTATGACCTGGTGTTCACGGACGGGCCGGGTGGCGAACATTCAACCAGTGTTCTGG
>PANX01000022.1 GCA_002707795.1 Maricaulis sp. | reverse complement strand
GGTGAGGACCTTGCCGTCCTTCATCGAGACCACGCGGGGCATGCGCGCGGCGAGGTCCCGGGAGTGGGTGACGATGAGGAAGGTCGTCCGGCGCGTCGTGTTGAGCTGGAAGAAGAGCTGGTGGATGGCTTCGCTGGTCTCGCTGTCCAGGTTGCCGGTGGGCTCGTCGGCCATGACCACCGCGGGCTCCATGACCAGCGCCCGGGCCAGGGCGACGCGCTGCTGCTCGCCGCCGGAGAGCTCGTGCGGGAAGGCTTTCGCCTTGTGTCCCAGCTCGGCGGCCTCCAGCTGGGCCATGGCGATGGCCTTGGCGTCGGGGCCCTTGAGGCCGAAAGCGACATTGGCCAGCGCATCGAGATGCGGGAAGAGGGCATAGTCCTGGAACACCATGCCGACGCGGCGGCGTTCCGGGGCGAGGTGGCGGCCGGGCCCGGCCCAGACCGTGTCGCCCAGGCGGATCTCGCCGCCATCGAGACGTTCCAGTCCGGCAATGGCGCGCAGCAGGGTGGACTTGCCGCTGCCCGAGGGGCCCAGCAGGGCGGTGATCTTGCCCGGCTCGAGATCGAGATCGGCGCCGGCCAGGGCGGCCGTCTCCTTCACATAGCGGCGCTGGGCGCCGCGTATGCTCAATCCCCTGCGCGTGTGCGTATCCGTCATGCCGTCCCGCCTAGACCTGGCCCGAAGAAGAGCGTGCCCGCGAGAGGTAGCGGGCGACGAAGATCATGGGAAGCAGGGCGACCAGCGGAATCAGGAGCGAGGGCAGCGCCGCCTCGCCCAGGCGTTCGTCGCTGGCGTAATTGTGGGCGATGATGGCGAGCGTGTCGTAATTGAAGGGGCGCAGGATCATTGTCGCCGGCAATTCCTTGAGCACTTCGACAAAGACCAGGAGGCCCGCCGAGGTGACGCCCGCGGCGATCAGCGGCCAGTGGACGCGGCGCACGGTCTCGCCCCGCGTGGCGCCCAGCGTGCGCGCGGCACCGTCCAGCGCCGGCGTGACGCGGGCGAGGGCGGCTTCGGACGGTCCGATCGCGGCGGCGGCAAAGCGCGAGAGATAGGCGAAGACCAGGGCTGCGGCGCCGCCGGTCAGCAGGACGGGGAAGACCTCGCCGGTCAGGCTTTCCCAGGCCGGGTCGATCAGCGCCTGGGTGCCCGACAGGATGGCGATCACGCCCACCGCCGCCACGGCGCCGGGCACGGCATAGCCCAGACCCGCCGCGCGGGCCGAGGCGGTGGCGATGAAGGTCCGGCCGCGCAGGGCATAGGCGGTCGACAGGCCCAGGCCGGCCGCCAGCACGGCGCTGATCGCGGCGAGGGTGAGGCTGTGCCAGCTGGCGGGCAAAAGGTTGGGCGCCGGCTGTTCGTTCAGCGCCAGCCAGCCCAGACGCGCCAGCGGGACGATCAGGCCCAAAGCGAGCGGGACGAGGCAGGCGAGGGCCGCGGCGAGGCCCTGTATCCGCGAGAGATGGAAGCGCGGCGCCGGACGGTGGCGTCCCGAGGCGGCGTGCGAACGGGCGCGGCTGCGCTGGGCGCGTTCCAGGCCGAACACGATCAGCGCGACGGCGACCAGGATGAGGGAGAGGCGGGCCGCATCGACCAGCGATCCCGCCCCGCTCCAGGCGCGCACCAGCCCGATCGAGAGCGTCGGCGCGCCGAGATAGGAGACGGTGCCATAGTCCGCCAGGCTTTCCATCATCACCAGGGCAAGACCGGCTGCCAGGGCCGGCCGCGCCATGGGCAGCGAGGTGCGGGCAAAGGCGCTGAACGGTCCCGCGCCCAGCGTGCGGGCGGCATTGTAGGCGTCGGCGGACTGGCCGGTGAAGGTGTCGCGCGCCAGGAGGTAGACATAGGGGTAGAGCACGAGGGCAAACATCAGCCCCGCCCCCCAGGCGCCGCGCACGGTGGGGAAAAGGCCGGCCGTGGCCGCGTGCAGCGGTCCGCCGGCCTGGCTGAGATCGAGCCAGGCATAGGCCGCGACATAGGCCGGCACCGCCAGCGGCAGGATCAGCACCCAGCTGAACAGGGCGCGTCCGGGAAACTCGGTCCTTGCGACCAGCCAGCCCAGCACCGTGCCGATCAGCCCGGCACCGCCCGCCGCGATCGCCGCAACGAGGGCGGAATTGACCAGATAGACAGGCAGGCGCGTGCGCGCGAGGTGGGCGAGATAGTCGCCCGTCTCACCGGTCACGGCGATCCAGGCGACGGCAAACACCGGCGCTGCACAGACCAGGGCTGCCAGGATCGCGAGCGCGGTCGCGCGATCCGGCAGCCGGCCGCCCTGGCTGGCTGGCGTCACTGCCAGCCGACGCGGTCGAAGATGCGCTGGGCGGTGGCGTTGTGGTCGCCCAGTTCGGAGACATTGCGGCTGTCGGCGACGAAGGGCATCACGGCGTCCAGACGCTCATTCTCCCATTCCACACCCTCGACGACCGGGATTTCATTGGTCATCTCGGCGAACATGCGCTGGGCCTCGTCCGACAGGAAGAAGGCGATCAGTTCGCGGGCCTCCTCCGGATGCGGCGCGTTCACGGCGATGCCGGCCCCGGAAATGTTCACATGGGCGCCGGAGGTTTCCTGGTTCGGGAAGAACAGGGTGACGGCCTCGGCCGCGGCGCGATTGGCGGCCTCGCCGGAATTCTGCATCAGCAGGTAGTAGTAATGATTCGTGATCGCGATGTCGCAATCGCCGGCGGCCACGCCGATGATCTGCGTGATGTCGCCGCCCTGGGGCGGGCGGGCCATGTTGGCGACGATGCCGGCGGCCCAGGCCTCGGCCTCGGCCTCGCCCAGGCGCGCGACCATGGAGGCGAGCAGGGACTGGTTATAGGCATTGCCGCCCTCGCGCACACAGATCCGGCCTTCCCAGCGCGGATCGGCGAGATCCTCATAGGTGGAGACCTCGTCCGGCTGGACGCGCTGGTTGGAATAGGCCAGCACGCGGGCACGCTTGGCGATGGCGATCCAGTAGCCGTCCGGGTCGATCAGATTATCGGCGATCTCCGGCGTGAATCCGGCAAAATCGCTCTGCGCGAACAGGCCGGCTTCCTCGGCGCGGTGCAGGCGGGCGGCGTCGACCGTGATGATGACATCGGCCGGGCTGCGCGGACCGTCGGCGCGCACGCGCTCGATCAGCTGGTCGCCGCTGGCCTCGATCAGGTTGACCTCGATGCCGGTCTGCTCGGTGAAGGCCGCATAGATCGCCGCATCGCTGCGATAGTGGCGCGCGCTGTAGACATTCACCACACGCGGCGCATCGGCCTGTTCGCTGCCGGCACCGGCAGTGGTGTCAGGCTGGGAGCAGGCAGCGGCGAGGACGCTGAGCGCGCCGGCGGCCAGGAGCTTGGCATAATTCATGAGTCACCCNTTTTCCTTGCAGTCNCCGCANCCCTGCCACTCTTGCGAATGTTTCGCAAGTTATTGCCGCAGGAAACCGGTGCGGTGGGGTGACGCAGGGGGGGAGGGGTTGGCTGGCAGTTGATGACCGAAGGAAATCGTACGTGTCGCAAACATGCCCCCCTTCGCCAAAGGCTTCGGAGGACAGGCCGTTTCGCCCGGGGTGCGCGCTGCGGGTGGCTTGCCACCCGAAGCCCGCAGGGCGAAGGNTGGTGGGCGATACTGGGATTGAACCAGTGACCCCCTCGGTGTGAACGAGGTGCTCTCCCGCTGAGCTAATCGCCCGATCCATAGTCGGAGGGCGCCGTATAAGCAGGCTCTTGGCGCCGGTCAACTACATGTGGAAGTTGAAGTGCAGATCGGATACGCCGCGGGTGCGACAACTTGCCACACCGTCATGGTCTCGTCATAAGCGCCGGGCCCATATATCAGCCTGCCCCAAGCTGGGTTCGGGGCCACTGCGGCCCGTCCTGTCAATCACTCGATTGGACACAATTCCCGGCCGAGGGAAGCTTCGGTCGACTAGGAGGTTTTGTTAATGAGCAACGATCTGTGCACGCCCGAAGGCGCTCGCCGTCTCAAAGCGCGAATTGAAGCCTACTGGGCCGAGCGCGGCTATGATGTAAGTGTCGACCTCGTCGAAGCCGGTTTCATGCCGGCCATGCGCTCCGCGCGCACCGACGTCCGGTCCAACCTCGTCAACGGCATGCCGACCCGTCCGGCCAACGATACCGGTCGCGAGCGTCGCACGGCGTAATCAGCTGGCGCGCTGCCAGATCTCGGCCAGCGCCCGCGGTACATCGCCAAATGCATGAAGAACCCGGTCGGCTCCCAGCGAGCCGGCCGGGTTTTCGCTATAGCCATAGCTCATCACGATGACGGGCAGGCCCGCCGCCCGGGCCGAGCCGACGTCCGGCGCGCTGTCGCCGATCAGCGCCGCCCGCGCAAACGCCCCTCCCAGCGAATCGCGCAGATGCGCCGCATCCGGCTTCTTCGCCGAGGTGCGTTCCGGACCGACAATCCGCTCGAAATAGTCCGCCAGCCCCAGTTCCGCGATCAGAAGGTCGGACAGGACAGAGGGCTTGTTGGTGCACACCGACAGGCGCGCGCCGGCGTCCTTCAGCCAGGCCAGCGTCTCCTCGACGCCGGGAAAGGCCCGGCTCTCGGCGGCGACATCGGTCTTGTAGATCTCGATGAATTCCGCCACCAGCGCGTCGCCGTCCTGCATCTCGGCCCCGCCGCGGGCATGGGCGCGTTCCAGCAGCACGCGCGCGCCGCGGCCGACCATGGCCCGCACGTCCGCCAGCGGCACGGCCGGCAGGCCGCGCGGCACGATCACGGCGTTGAGGGCGCGCACCAGATCGGGTGCGGTGTCGACCAGCGTGCCGTCGAGGTCGAAGGCAATCGCGGCATTGTCGAACAGGGCGGCCTGGCCTGTCTCCAGCATGATCTGCATCCTTCTGCCCCTCACGGGCTCGCAAGCATGGTTACGTGCCCCGGCCCGATAGGCTATAGCGCCTGACAGACACAGGTGCAGATTCTCGCGACAGGACGATCCATGTCTCATTCCCGTGCCGCCATCATTCTCGCTGCCGGTCAGGGCACGCGGATGAAGTCCAAGACGGTCAAGGTGCTCCACAGCGTCGGCGGACGGCCGATGCTGGACTGGTCGGTCGACCTGGCGCGCAAGAGCGGGGCGGACCGGATCGTCACTGTTTATGGCGCGCATTCCCCGGCCGTGAAGACCGCCGCCGAGGCGCTGGGCACGCAGACCGCGCTGCAGGATCCGCCCAAGGGCACCGGCCATGCCGTGCTGGCCGCGCGCGAGGCGCTGGCGGATGTCGAGGGTGCGGCGATCGTGCTCTATGCCGACACGCCGCTGATCACGCCTCAAACCGTGGCGAAGGTCTTCGCCGCTCTGGAAGACGGCGCCTCGGTCGCCGTGCTCGGCTTCGAGCCGGAGGATCCGGCCGCCTATGGACGCCTGATCACGGATGGCGAGGGCAATCTCGACCGCATCGTCGAGTACAAGGATGCCAGCGAGGCCGAGCGGGCCGTGCGCCTGGTCAATTCCGGCGTGCTGGCCGCCCCGGCGCCGCTGCTGCTGGAATTGCTGGCCGAGGTCGGCAACGACAATGCCAATGGCGAATACTATCTCACCGATGTCGTGGGCCTGGCCCGCGGACGCGGTCTGAAAGCCGTCGTGGTGAAGGCCGATCCGGGCGAAGTGCTGGGCGTGAATTCGCGCGGCGACCTGGCCGGGGCCGAGGCCGCCTTCCAGGCCCGCATGCGCAAACAGGCCATGGCGGACGGGGTGACGCTGATCGCGCCGGAGACGGTGTTCTTCTCCCACGACACGCAGATCGCCCGCGATGTGATCGTCGAGCCGAATGTCGTTTTCGGCCCCGGTGTGACGATCGGCGAGGACGCCGTCATCCATGCCTTCTCGCATCTGGAAGGGGCCAGCGTGGCGCAGGGCGCCAGTGTCGGCCCCTATGCCCGCCTGCGTCCCGGCGCCGAGCTGGGGGCCGGTGCCAAGGTCGGCAATTTCGTGGAAGTGAAAAAGTCGCAGCTGGGCGAGGGCGCCAAGGTCTCGCATCTCACCTATATCGGGGATGCGAGCATCGGCGCGAACGCCAATATCGGAGCGGGCACGATTACCTGTAATTACGACGGATACGACAAGCACCGCACCGTGGTGGGCGAGGGGGCCTTTATCGGCTCCAATACCTGCCTTGTGGCGCCCGTCACCGTCGGCGCCGGCGCCTTTACCGGCACCGGGACCATCGTGACCGAGAATGTGGAGGCGGATGCGCTGGCCCTTGCGCGCACGCCGATGACCACCAAATCCGGGTGGGCGGCCCGCTTCCGCGCCGCCAAGGAAGCCCGCAAGGCCAAGAAGGAGAGCCTGTGATGACCGTAATCGACCGCCCCGAAACCGTCTCGGACCGCCTGACGGACAAGAGCCTCTTCCGCAGCGAGAGCTTTATCGGCGGCGAGTGGGTGGCTGGTGCGTCCAGTTTCGAGGTCACCAATCCGGCCAACAACCAGGTCATTGCCGAAGTCGGCGATGTCGGCGAGGCCGGTGCCCGCCAGGCGGTCGCCAGGGCCGCGGAAGCCTTCGAGACCTGGAAAAAGGTCTCGCCCTTCGAGCGCGCCAAGCTGCTGATGAAGTGGTACGATCTCATCCTTGCCAACCAGTCCGACCTGGCCAAGCTGATCACGCTGGAAATGGGCAAGACCTATCGCGAAGCGATGGGCGAGGTGGTCTATGGCGCCGGCTTCATCGAATGGTCGGCCGAAGAGGCCAAGCGCATCCATGGTGAAACGCTTGCCACGCCCTTCCCGGGCTCGCGCGGCTGGACGATCCGCCAGCCGGTCGGCGTGGTCGGCTGTATCACGCCGTGGAATTTCCCCAATGCCATGATCACCCGCAAGTGTGCGCCCGCCCTGGCGGCCGGCTGCACCATGGTGATAAAGCCGGCCCCGGAAACGCCGCTCTCCGCACTCGCCCTGGCCGAGCTGGCCAAGCGCGCGGGCATCCCCGACGGCGTGTTCAACGTGGTGTGCGGCGACGCCCAGAAGATCGGGCCGGTGCTCACCGGTTCGCCCGAAGTGCGCATGATCGGCTTCACCGGCTCGACCCAGGTGGGCAAGCTGCTGATGCGCCAGGCGGCCGACGGTGTGAAGCGCGTCGCCCTGGAGCTGGGCGGCAATGCGCCCTTCATCGTCATGGACGATGCCGATATCGAGAAGGCGGCCGATGGCGTGATCGCCTCGAAATTCCGCGTGTCCGGCCAGACCTGCGTCTCGGCCAACCGGATCATCGCCCAGCCGGCGATTGCCGACAAACTCGTCGCGGCGCTGGAAGCGCGCGTGTCGAAGCTGAAGGCCGGTGACGGTTTCGCCGATGACAGCGATCTGGGCCCGCTGGTGCACATGGAAGCAGTGACCCGCGTCGACAAGCTGGTGCAGCAGGCCCGCGAGGCCGGTGCCCGAATCGTCACCGGCGGCAAGCGTCTGGATGGCGAGCTGGGCGGAGCCTTCTATGCGCCGACCCTGATCGATGGCGGCGACCCGAAAATGGATGTCGCCTGCAACGAGATCTTCGGCCCGGTTGCCTCGGTCTACCGCGTCGAGAGCGAGGCCGACATCATCAAGCTGGCCAATGACACACCCTACGGGCTGGCGGCCTATATCTACACGCAGGACGTCAATCGCGTGCACCGGCTCACCGAAGGCATCGAGTACGGCATGATCGGCGTCAATGCGCCTATGGTCGGTGCGGCCTCCACCCCGTTCGGCGGGGTGAAGGAAAGCGGCATCGGCCGCGAAGGCGGCAAGTGGGGCGTGGAAGAGTTCACCGAGCTGAAATACGTGCTGCTCGGCGGGGTTGGCTGATGGGCGCAGAGCGCCAGAAGGCCCACGCCGCGGCGGCAGCGCTGGGTTATGTCGAGAGCGGCATGACGCTGGGGCTGGGTTCCGGCTCGACGGCGGAGATTTTCCTGCGCCTGCTGGGCGAGCGCATCAAGGACGGTCTCGATGTGCGCGGCGTGCCGACCTCGCAGCGCACCGCCGAGGTGGCGCGCGAGAACGGTGTGCCGCTGATCGAGGTCGACCATGTCGACCATCTCGCCGTCACCATTGACGGGGCCGACGAGGTTGACGGACGCTTCCAGCTGATCAAGGGCGGCGGCGCCTGCCTTTTGCGCGAGAAGATCATCGCCCATGCTTCCGACCTGATGGTGGTGATGGTCGACGAGAGCAAGCTGGTCGACACGCTGGGCAAGTTCCCGCTGCCGGTCGAGGTCGACCCCTTCGGCTTCTCGCTGACCGCCAAGCAGATCTATGACGCGCTGAAAAAGGCCGGTGTGGCGGCGCCCGATGTGCAATTGCGCCGCAAGGGGGACGGTCTGGCCCCTTTGATCACCGATGGCGGTCACTACATTCTCGACTGCGCCTGCGGCGCCATCCCCGACGCGGCCCTGGCCGACCGGTATCTCAAGGAGATCCCGGGTGTCGTCGAACACGGTCTCTTCCTGGGCCTCGCCCGGGTGGTGATCGTCGGCGAGGACAGCGAAGCACGGGTGATGGAGCTCTGACGTTTTCTTCCCCACCTCGTGGGGAAGTGGGCCGATGCGTAGCATCGGGTCGAAGGGGCGGCGCGAAGCGCCGGAAAAACGGTCGAACCTGACGCGAGCGGTCACGCCGCGCGGGGCGCGGCGCCCCTCCACCACGCCTGCGGCGTGGTCCCCCTCCCCAACGGTCGTTGGGGAGGAAAGGCGACCCCGCTGCACCCGGTCTCCGCCGCCTCTTGTTTCCGCGCGCCGCGCGCGCCACCTTCCTCCGCGACCGGAGCAGGCAAAGAAGGACACACGCCGTGGCAGACTACGACTACGATCTTTTTGTCATCGGTGCCGGTTCGGGCGGGGTGCGTGCGGCGCGGATGGCCAAGCAGCATGGCGCCGGCAAGGTGGCGATCGCCGAGGAATACCGGTTCGGCGGCACCTGCGTGATCCGCGGCTGTGTGCCCAAGAAACTCCTGGTCTATGCCAGCGAGTTCTCCAAGACCTTCAAGCTGGCCGAGGGCTATGGCTGGACGGTCGGCGAGACCGAATTCAGCTGGGAAAAGCTGGTCGCTGCCAAGGACAACGAGATCGACCGCCTGTCGGGCATCTATGAGCGCAATCTCAACAATTCCGGCGTCGACACGATCGAGGACCGGGCCGTTCTGGAAGATGCACATACGATCCGCCTGGTGAAGTCGGACCGTACGGTCACCGCCGACAAGATCCTGATCGCGGTCGGCGGCACGCCCTTCGTGCCGGATATCGAGGGCGCCGAGCTGGGCATCACCTCCAACGAGGCCTTCCATCTGGAAGAACTGCCCCGGCATGTCGTGATCGCCGGCGGCGGCTATATCGCCTGCGAGTTCGCCCAGATCTTCGCCGGGCTGGGATCGGAGGTCTGCCAGGTCTATCGCGGCGAGACCGTGCTGCGCGGGTTTGACGACGATATCCGCTCCACCGTGCACGAGGAGCTGGTGCGGTCCGGCGTGCGGGTTGTCACCCATACCGTCTTCGAAAAGATCGAGCCGCTCGAGGATGGCCGCAAGCGGGTGCATCTCGACAATGGCCACCACGTGGACACCGATGTCGTGATGTATGCCATCGGCCGCAATCCGTACGTCGCCGATCTGGGCCTGGACAAGGCCGGGGTCGAGCTCGACGAGGCGGGCGCCATCAAGGTGGACGCGTATTCGAAGACCTCGGCCGGGAATATCTATGCCGTGGGCGATGTGACCAACCGGGTCAATCTGACGCCGGTGGCGATCCGCGAGGGCGCCGCCTTCGCCCAGACCGTGTTCGGCGGCCAGCCGCTGGCCTATGATCACGAGGATATCGCCTCGGCTGTGTTCACCCAGCCGCCGGTCGGATCGGTCGGCCTGTCCGAGGCGCTGGCCCGGAAAAGCTTCGACAAGGTCGATATTTACAAGACGTCCTTCCGTCCGATGAAAGCGTCATTTTCCAACGACGCCTCCCGCATGATGATGAAACTTGTTGTCGACGGGGAGACAGACCGGGTGTTGGGCGTGCATATTGTCGGACCGGATGCGCCAGAAATGATCCAGCTGGCCGGTATCGCCGTGAAGGCGAAGCTGACCAAGGCGCAATTCGACGCCGCCTGCGCGGTGCATCCGACGAGTGCCGAAGAACTGGTGACCATGAAGGAGAAGTGGACACCGCCCGAGTTGAAAGCAGCTGAGTGATATGACCTGGTCTCCGAAATCCTGGCGGGACTTCCCCGTCAAGCAAATGCCGACCTACAAGGATGAAGCCGCCCTGGCCGGCGCGATCGACGAGCTGTCCGCCCGTCCCGCGCTCGTCTTTGCCGGCGAGGCCCGCAAGCTGCGGCGCCAGCTGGCCGATGTGTCGGCCGGTAATGCCTTCCTCCTGCAGGGCGGTGATTGTGCGGAAAGCTTCACAGAATTCTCCACCGAAGGCGTGCGCGATACGTTCCGCGTTCTCCTGCAGATGGCGGTGGTGCTCACCTTTGCCGCCTCCAAGCCGGTGGTGAAGGTCGGCCGCATGGCGGGGCAGTTTGCCAAGCCGCGCTCCTCCGATACCGAGACGATCGACGGGGTCACCCTGCCCAGCTATCGCGGCGACAGCGTCAATGGTGTGGATTTCACGCCCGAGGCCCGCGAGCCGGACCCCAAACGCCTGATCCGCGCCTACGACCAGTCGGCCTCGACGCTGAACCTGCTGCGCGCCTTTGCGTCCGGCGGCTATGCCGACCTGCACAATGTCCACCAGTGGACCCAGGATTTCGTCAAGGACAGCCCGGCAGCGGAACGCTATGCCGAGACGGCCGTGCGGATTTCCGAGGCGCTGGACTTCATGAAGGCCTGCGGTATCGGCCGGGACTCTGCCCCGTCTCTCGAGGCGGTGGACTTCTTCACCAGCCACGAAGCCCTGCACCTGCCCTTCGAGGAGGCGCTGACGCGGCGCGATCCGAATACCGGGCAGTGGTATGCCACCTCCGCCCACATGATCTGGGTCGGCGAGCGCACCCGCCAGCTCGACGGAGCGCATCTGGAATATGCCCGCGGAATCGCCAACCCGGTCGGCGTGAAATGCGGTCCGACCATGACGGCGGACGAGCTCCTGCCGCTGATCGACACCATCAATCCGGACAATGAGGCCGGCCGCCTGGTGCTGATCGTGCGCATGGGCGCCGACAATGTCGGCAACAATCTGCCGGCGCTGGCGCGGGCTGTGACCGAGGCCGGCCGCAAGGTGGTCTGGTCGTCCGATCCGATGCACGGCAATACCGTCAAGGCGTCCAGCGGTTACAAGACGCGGAATTTCGACCGCATCCTGACCGAGCTGGAAAGCTTCATGGACGTGCTCTACTCCGAGGGTGCCTATCCGGGCGGCGTGCATTTCGAGATGACCGGCCGCGACGTGACCGAATGCACCGGCGGTGCAAAACCGGTCACCGAGGCCGATCTTGCGGCGCGCTATCACACCCAGTGCGATCCGCGCCTCAACGCCGACCAGGCGCTCGACATGGCCTTCCGCATCGCGGAATCGCTCAAGCGCGTGCGCCGCAATAATTCCGCTGCTGCGGCCTGACAGGCGCGCTGACAGCGAAACGATCACAGGCGGGGCCTCCGGGCCCCGCCTTTTTTGTCTTCCCGCCTCTCACCCCTCCGTCATCCCGCGGTGCCCGCAGGGCATCCGGGGGACCCGCGCTCACCTGTCGGCAGGATGGCTGAGGTCCCCCGGATCGCTGCTGCGCACCGACCGTGGGATGACGGTGTTCAGGGAAACCGGGTAGGCCAGCTCCTCGCTCTTGACGGGCTCCTCCGCCCAAAGAAAAACGCCGCCCGGATGGCTCCGGGCGGCGTTCGTGTAATCAGAACCCGTTGGACTGACTAGATGTCCTTCAGGGCAGCAGCCGGACGGAAAGCCGCCTGGGTGCGGGCCTTGGACATCATTTTTTCGCCAGTGCGCGGATTGCGGACTTCGCGGGCTTCGCGGTGCTTGGCGTAGAAGGTGCCGAAGCCGGCGAGCTGAACGCTGTCATTGCCCTTGACCGAAGCGATGACGGCTTCGATCGCGGCGTCGACCGCATCGCCCGCTTGTGCGCGGGACAGGCCGGTCTTGTCGCTGACGGCTTTGGCGAGATCAGACTTGTTCATAGGGTTCCCCCCGTTTAGTCGCGGCTCCGGCAGACACGGTCATCGTGTCCGGCCGGTGTGCCGCGTGTTCGTGGACGCCTCATCAAGGCCGAGAACCGGGCGGCTTTGCAAGCCATAACAGGTGAATCGGGCCGGATTCACTGCAATTTCCTTGGGACAAGTCCCTTTTCTCGCCTTCGGCCCCCGTTTTGCGTACATTTTGCAGCATGTACCAGGGTGAACCAACTCCTAACGCCGCCTCCGCGAATCGCCCGATTCGCCTGCTGCCGTTCGCACTTGCGGCAGGATTGGCGGCTTATGCGATCGCGTTTCTCGCGGGTGCAGGAGAGACCTGGTCGCCGGTGATCGCGGCCTGCGCGGCCGGCTGGACGCTCGGCCGCCTGATGCGGCGCTAGGCCGGGACAATTGAAAAGGGCCGGCCCCGAAGGACCGGCCCTTGTCGTTCGCCGCGGGATGCGCAGCCGTCAGATCTTGACCAGCATCTTGCCGGTGTTGCGGCCGGAGAAGAGCCCCATGAAGGCGTCCGGGGCGTTCTCGATCCCCTCGATGACGGTCTCGGCCGGCTTGATCTTGCCGGCAGCCATCCAGGCCGACAGGTCGCGCACGAAGCCGTCCATCATGTCGGCGTGATCGGTAACGATGAAGCCCTGGATCTTCAGCGACTTGCCGACGATGAAGGTGAGATTGTCGGTGATCGTGGCCGGCTGGGCGTCGTTGTAGCGCTGGATCATGCCGCAGGCGGCGATCCGGCCCTTCGGTTTCAGCGTGTTGAGGGCTGCGGTGAAGTGCGTGCCGCCGACATTCTCGAAATAGCCGTCAATGCCCTTGGTGGCTGCGTCCTGGATGGCGGCGGTGAGATTGTCGGCCGCCTTGTAGTCGACCACGGCATCGGCGCCGATCGACTTGACGAAGTCGCACTTCTCCGGGCCGCCGGCGGTTGCGATGACCGTGGCGCCCATCGCCTTGGCAAACTGGATACCGGCCGAGCCGACGGCGCCCGCACCGGCGGACATCCACATCGTCTCGCCTTCCTGCAGGTCGATGATGCGCTTGATGCCGACATAGGCGGTCAGGCCCGTCAGGCCGGCAATGCCCAGATAGGCCTGCGGCGGCAGGACGGAAGTGTCGATCTTCTGCAGGGCCTTGCCCGGCGCGGTGTAGGCTTCGCGCCAGCCGAACATGGAATTGACGAAATCGCCCGGCTTGAGGCCCTCGTAATTGCTTTCGACCACTTCGCCGACCGCGCCGCCTTCCATCACCTTGCCGAGCTCGAACGGGCCGACATAGGTGCGGATGCCGCTCATCCGGCCGCGCATGTAGGGGTCGACCGAGATATAGTGGTTCTTCACCGTCACCTCGCCCTCGCCCGGAGCCGGGACATCGGCCTCGGCGAGCTTGTAGTTCTCCGGCTTGGGATCGCCCTTGAGATATTCCAGGAGGTGGATTTCGCGAGACTTCATGGCGGCCTCTCCTTTTTCAGGGTTGGGGGAAGATTATTCGAGATCGGGTGCGTAGAGCTGCACCAGGCTGAGATCGTAATTCATGTCGAGCGTGAGAGAGGTGCCGAGAATCTGGCCGATTCCCGTCATCAGGAGGGTGACCGGCATGATCAGGAACAGGCCCAGAAGGCGCAGCGCCGCGCCACCCGCACTATGGCTGTAGAACCGCACGATAATCCGGCCGGTGCAGAAATAATAGACGATCATGGCAAAGCCGATTCCCAGCGAGAACCAGCCAAGGCCCAGGAGGAGCAGCGGAATGGTCGCGATCATCACCACGAAGGACGCATTGGTGGCGGTGAGGAAGAATTGCACATGTCCCCAGAGCGGCACGCCGGGACGGTACAGCTTCAGCAGCAGATAGGGCAGGGCGGTGACGATCGTGATCGGCCAGAGCAGCATGGCGCCCCAGCTCTCGATGGTCTGGTTGACCTCTGCCGCGGTCGGGATCTCGCCGGTGGCGCTGCGTCCGGTCGCAAGCCAGGCCTCGACCGCTTCCGGCTCGAGACTCACCGTAAGCTGGTCCAGGGATCCCGCCAGCGGCGTGCCGAACAGGGATGCGACGACAAACTGGAAGGAGAACAGGGCGACGAAGACGCGGATCGGCGAGAGATACCGGCTGAAATCGCCTTTCGCACCGGCCAGCGCCACGTCCGGCGTGCGGGTCAGCGAATGCCAGAGGGTGCGGAAGATGCGGCCATCGAGATCGAAGGCGGCAATCGAGACGGAGTCGAGAATGTCGTTCGGCTTCGCCTTCGCTGCGGGCTTTTCCTCGGTATCCAAGTCTGCATCCTCCCCCTTGCACAGCATGGTAGTGCGCTTCGATGCGCGTGGAAGCCGGTTCGACGCCCCGGTATGGCACCGGCGCGCTGCAATGCGCGGAAACACGTCTTGATGCAGGAGCGGCTTGATCGCAGGGGCGGGCGGGGTATTCAGCCCGGCAGACGGACAAGGACGTATCATGGTTTCGGAAAACAGGCGCCTGCGGGCCGGTGTTGTCGGTGCAGGCGTGTTCGGCGGTTTCCACGCCTCGAAATATGCGGCGCATGAGCGGGCCGATCTCGTCGGCATCTACGAGCCCGATATCGAGAAGGCGCGGGCGCTGGCGCACAAGCATGGTGCGAAAGCCTATGACAATCTCGCCCGCCTGATCGCCGATTGCGACGCCATCACGGTTGCCTCGCCGGCGGTCCACCATTTCGAGGCCGCAGCGGCAGCGCTGGCAAACGGCCGTCACGTCCTGGTCGAAAAGCCGGTTGCCTCCAGCGTCGAGGAAGCGCGCGAGCTGATCCAGCTGGCCGCCACGCATGGCCGCGTACTGCAGGTGGGGCATCAGGAACGCTTCGTGTTCAACGCCATGGGCCTGTTCGCCGTGCCGGATCGTCCCAGGCGCATTGTCGCCAGCCGCATGGGCCCGCCGTCCGAGCGCTGCCTCGACGTGTCGGTGACGCTGGACCTGATGGTGCACGATCTCGATCTGGCTATCGCCCTGGCGGGCGGGGCGGTGACATCCGTCGAGGGCGAGGTCGACAAGGGCCGTTTCGGCACGCCGGATATCGCCAGGGCGAAACTGGTCTTCGACAATGGCTGTGTCGCCGAGCTGGAAGCCAGCCGCGTCCATCACGAGCGCGACCGCAAGATGCGGGTGGAATACGAGACGGGCGCGCTGGAGATCGATTTCGTCGCCAAGACGTTCGAGAATTCCACGCCCTACGCACTCAATGCCGGTTTCGCCGAAGCGCCGGCTGCGCGCGATTCCCTGGGCGCCAATGTCAACGCCTTCATCGCCTCCGTGCTGGACGGCGCGCCGGTTGCGGTGCCGGGCATTGCCGGCCTGCGCGCGCTGGATGCAGCCCGGGCGATCGACGGGGCGCGTGTTTACGGATCGTGAGCCTCTTGCGGCGGGGCACGGCGCGGTCTAAGTCGCCATCATGACGGACCGGATTTCCATTCTGACGGCCCAGCTCAACCCCGTGGTCGGGGATGTGTCGGGCAATCTGGCCAAGGCGCGCGCCGCGATTGCCGACGGCCGCATCCGTGGCGCCGACCTTGTCGTCTTCCCCGAAATGTTCCTCCTGGGCTATCCGCCCGAGGATCTGGTGCTCAAGCCGGCGGCCGTCGAGGCCTGCAAGCGCGCACTCGATACGCTGGTCGAGGACACAAAGTCCGGCCCGGCCGTGCTGGTCGGCCTGCCCTGGCGCCAGGGCCGCAAGCTGCACAATGCCGTCGCGCTGATCGATGAGGGCCATCTCGTCGCCCTGCGCTTCAAGCATGAACTGCCCAATTACGCCGTGTTCGACGAGATGCGCGTCTTCCAGCCCGGCCCCGTTCCGGAGATCGTCAAATGGCGCGGCATCCGCCTCGGCTTGCCGATCTGCGAGGACATCTGGCGCGAGACGGTGCCGCAGGCGCTGATCGACCAGGGCGCCGAGATGATGATCGTCATCAATGGTTCGCCCTGGCGCCGCACGATCGAGCGCGAGCGCAAGACCGCCTTTTCCGCCTGGTTCGACCGCTGGCAGGGCCGCAAGGCGATGATCTTCGTCAACCAGGTCGGCGGCCAGGACGAGCTTGTCTTCGACGGCGCCGGCTTTGCCCGCGACAGTGCCGGCGAGACCGTCCAGCGCCTGCCTGCCTTCGAAGAGGCGATGGATCTGGCCGTCTGGCAGCGCACGCAGACCGGCTGGTCCTGCAACAGCGAGGCGCGGGCGCCGGTCGTCTCCGGGCTCGAGGCCGACTGGAAGGCCATGGTGCTGGCCCTGCGGGACTATGTCGACAAGGCGGGCTTCCCCGGCGTCGTGCTGGGCATGTCCGGCGGGATCGACAGCGCGATCTCGGCGGCGATCGCTGTCGATGCGCTGGGGCCGGAGCGGGTGTGGGCGGTGATGATGCCGTCGAAATACACCTCGCAGGAAAGCCTGGAGGATGCCCGCGAGTGCGCGCAGATGCTGGGTATCCGCTACGACATCATCGATGTCGAGCCGGCTATCCAGGCGTTCGGGTCGACGCTCGCCGAAGTGTTTGCCGGCAAGGATCCCGACACGACCGAGGAAAACATCCAGTCACGCGCCCGCGGCGTCGTGCTGATGGCGCTGTCGAACAAGTTCGGGCCGATGGTGCTGTCCACCGGCAACAAGTCGGAAATGGCCGTCGGCTATGCCACGCTCTATGGCGACATGAATGGCGGCTATAACGCCCTCAAGGACGTCTACAAGACGGAGGTCTTCGAGCTGGCCTGGTGGCGCAATGCCCATCCGCGCGCGACCGGCCTGGGGCCTGTCGGCCAGGTCATCCCCGAGCGCATCATCACCAAGCCGCCCTCGGCCGAGCTGCGGGAAGACCAGACCGACCAGGACAGCCTGCCGCCCTATGACGTGCTGGACGCCATTCTCTTCGCCCTCGTGGAGGAGGAGCGTTCGGTGCGCGATCTCGTCGCCGAAGGCCAGGACGAGGCGACGGTGCGCCGCATCGAGAACCTGCTCTACCGCGCCGAATACAAGCGCCGCCAGCCCCCGCCGGGCGTGAAGATCGGCTCCAAGAATTTCGGCCGCGACCGCCGCTACCCCATCACCAACCGGTTCAAGTCGGGGGATTAGCTTTCCTCCCCCAGGTTGTGAGCTGTTTCCCCCGGACCTGTTCCGGGCCCCGCCGGCGTTTGCGCGTCGTGATGACATGATGGAGGCCGGCAGCGAAGAGGTGCTAGGCCCGGAACGTGTCCGGGGGAAGCGCTTTGACACCATTTCAACCCTGCGACACCCCGCCCTATCCTTTTCTTCCGAAATTTCTGTCAAAACAGAAATCAACGAAACGGGAGAGCTCAAAAGGAGGCCGCCATGCGCGATATTATCCGTGCCGATGCCGAACGCCGTTTTGCCGATACCTGGATACGCCCGGTCGGCGCCTGGCTCGCAGCCTGCCTTGCCAGCGCTGCGGCCATGGTCGGAAGCTTCGGTGTGATGGCGCTGGCCGAGGGCGTGCCAAGCGCGCAGGAAGTCGCCGGGTTCGCCGCGGCAATCATCCCCGGCACTCTCTATATCGGCGTGTTCATGGTCGTACTGACGGCCCTGCCGACACTCGCCTTCGCCTGGCTGATGCACAGCCAGGGCTGGAAGACGATCCATACCAGCGCGCTGCTGGGCGGTGTCACGGGTATTCTGTGTGTCCAGGTTTTCGGCTTCCCCCTGCAGCACGGCGCCGAATTCGTCCCGCTCATGATCCTCGTCTTCTGCGTCGGCCTGGTCGGCGGGAGCGTGTACCGGCTGGTGGCGGGGAAACACTGAACCCCCGCTTGCCCCGGCGCGCGCGCAGCGCTAAGCCCTGCGGCTCATCTTCGAGCCAAGGCCTGCACCGATGACCAAAGTCCGTTTTGCGCCCAGCCCGACCGGCAAGCTTCATGTCGGCAATGTCCGCACCGCGATCTTCAACTATCTGTTCGCGCGCAAGGCGGGCGGGACTTTCCTGCTGCGCATCGACGATACGGATACGGAACGCTCGACGCAGGCCTATGAGGACGGCATCCGCACCGACCTGACCTGGCTGGGCATCACCTGGGACGACACGTTCAAACAGTCCGAGCGCTTCGAGCGCTATGACGCGGCGGCGGAAAAGCTGAAGGCGAAGGGCCTGCTCTATCCCTGCTACGAGACCGGAGACGAGCTGGAGCGCAAGCGCCGCCTGCAAATGGCGAACGGCCGTCCGCCGGTCTATGACCGCGCCGCGCTGGAACTGACCGAGGCCGACCGGGCGAAGCTGGAAGCCGAGGGCCGCAAGCCGCACTGGCGCTTCAAGCTGTCGGGCAATCCGGTGGAGTGGGACGACATGGTGCGCGGACATGTGTCGATCGAGACCTCGTCGCTGTCCGACCCGATCCTGATCCGCGAGGACGGGTCCTATCTCTACACCCTGCCGAGCGTGGTCGACGATATCGAGGCGGAGATCACCCATATCATCCGCGGCGAGGATCACACCACGAATTCCGGCGCCCAGATCGAGATCTTCGAGGCGCTGGGCGGTGTTGCCCCCAAATTCGGTCACCAGGCCCTGCTGGTCGGTGCCGATGGCGGCAAGCTGTCCAAGCGGACCGGTTCGCTGGGGATTGCCGAGCTGCGCGACGAGGAAGGCATCGAGCCGATGGCGATCATGTCGCTCCTCTCCAGGATCGGCACCTCCGACCCGGTCGACGCCTTTGCCGATGTCGACGGCCTGCTCGAAGGGTTTGACCTGGGCAAGCTGTCGCGTTCGCCGGCGCGCTTCGATCCGGAAGAGCTCAAGCGCGTGAATGCCAAACTGCTGCACACCATGCCCTATGCCGAGGCGCAGCCGCGCCTGGCCATGCTGGGCGCCGATGGCGGCGAGGCCTTCTGGAATGCCGTGCGCCCCAATCTGGAACGCCTGGACGATGCCAAGAGCTGGATGAGGCTGGTCGAGGGACCGGTGACGCCGGTGATCGAGGATGCCGGTTATGCCGCCGCCGCCGCCGAGCACCTGCCGGCGGGAACGCTCACCGAGGCGAGCTGGGGCGAGTGGACGAATGCGCTCAAGGCCGCGACCGGCCGCAAGGGCAAGGACCTCTTCATGCCGCTGCGCCTGATGCTGACGGGCGAACCGCGCGGCCCGGAAATGGCAGTCCTCCTGCCGCTGCTGGGCCGCGATGCGGTGCTCAGGCGCCTGCAGGGCGAAACGGCCTAAGTCGCAACAAGGGCTCGCCCCGCCTGCGGGGGAGCTGTCCGCGCCAGCGGACTGAGGGGGCG
>PANX01000021.1 GCA_002707795.1 Maricaulis sp. | reverse complement strand
GAATAACGGCTCTTGCGCATCGTCCATCCTCTTCTCGATGGACTCTACCATTCCCTGGCCGGAATTCAGGGGGCTGGGTCAGCCATCACAAACTCACGACCGAGTTCAATCTTTAGGCTTCTAAGGAGGGGGCCATCTTGCGTTCCGCTTAGAACGACGATTCCACGCGGATGGAGGTGGTCGCGAGCGCCGCCAGCTTTCCTTATCCGCTTCATTGGGTCGAGCTGTTGACCAACTGCTTGGATGATCGATCTATGGATTGGTTTGCCCAAAAAGTATTCAAAAAGCCGGACTACCCGATCCGTTCCGCCATTTGGCTCAAAGATTTTAGCTGCCTGTTCTGCAGGAATGCTTTCCCAGAGGTTGGGGGGGAACGGCTCTTCAAAAGCAATCCAATGAACGTTCGCGCGGCCGGCTGAGCTGAAACTTCGCTTCCTATCGCGGTTCTCGCCTTTGGTCAGATTGCTGTCGCTGGCGATCGCCAATCCGAATGAAAAGCGTGACGAGACAGGGTCAGCTTTGGTCAGAATACAAGCGTGGCCAATAGCTTCGGGCGGGATCATCCAGTTGTTGCCAGAGGTGAATTTTACATCGACATCGTGTGGCCCGATGCGGAAATCGAGTTTGCCTCTCGGGAAATCCAATAGCTGGCGAAGCGCCGCTTCAACCTTAATGCCCAATACCGCCTTTTCATTCGGGTCTAGTTCACTGAACCGGAAACGCCGGGTCCTCGGCGTGTCGACCAACTCGTCGAAAGCTTGTCTAAAAAGAAACGGCAGTTCCTTTTTAAGACCTGCCTCGCCCCCTGCAGCTTTCACAATCCGCGCGCGGATATCGAAGATGCTGTTCTCAAGCACGGCAAAATCTCCCCCCGTTAAACCGGAGCGAGAATGCCGAATGGCGATTAACTAAAAGTTCTACGCGACGGTTCTGACAGAGTGAATGGTAGTCCCGGCCTCGAGGGCAAATGCCACTTTCTTTGCAACGGCCTGCGCGACCGGAGGCGGAAAGGCATTGCCGATTTGGCGGTAGGCTGACGTTTTCTTTCCGTAGATCTGCCAGTCGTCCGGGAAGCCTTGCAGGCGGGCGACCATGCGGACCGTCAGGCGCGGCATCCCAACGAAGTCAGGTTCTGGAGCTTCTTCAGCGATAGATTTCCCATTCACGCCGAGAGTCTGCCAAGCAGCCTTTGCGCGCGTCGGTCCGAGGTCAGGGCCGCCGTGCTTCTTGGAGCCGCCAACGATGGTGGGGGCGATTTCATTGGCCCGCTCAGCCCAGGCTTTCGCGCCAGGCCAGCCGTTGGCAGCCATAAGGTCCTCAAGCGTTTCACCAACGGTGTTGGGGTTGTGATGCAACGGGTCGGGCCATTCGAAGTGATCTGCGAAGGCGTGTTTGATTGCGACAATGACGACACGCGGCCGAAGCTGAGGAACGCCGTAGTCGGACGCATTGAACAAGCGCCAGTCACACCAGTAACCCAGTCTATGGAGCTCTCGCTTCAGGTGGCCGCGGTAGTCTTCAAAAACAGCACCGAGAAAACCCCGGACGTTTTCGATCATCACAGCGCCGGGCTTGATCTCATCAATGATATCGATCGCGGCGGGGAAAAGATTGCGTTCGTCCTTGTCCCCCAACTGCTTGCCGGCGACAGAGAACGGCGGGCAGGGCAAGCCGCCCGCGACCAGATCGACGCCTTTGAACTTGCTGGCGTCAAACTTGCGGATATCACCTTCCCAGACATTCCATTCCGGACGGTTCAGCCGGAGCGTCCGGCAGGCATCAGCGTCGATTTCAGCCACGCATTCGTGGTCGAAGCCGGCGCCTTCCAGTCCGATGGCCTGGCCGCCTGCACCCGCGCATAGCTCCACCGATGTGAGCATGTTTGAGGATTTTTCGGCGAATCCGAAGGTGATTTGTCCCGACATATTGTGCTCCGCTCTTGGGCGGAACACTAAATACAGTATCTCGCCGCATCAATAGAACAAAACAGGAACATAATTACTTGTGCACAGTTTGTCGAGATAAAAAACTCTCCTACTCCCCCCTCAACCCCATAATCTCATCCCTCAACTTCGCCGCCGTCTCGAACTCCAGATCCGCCGCGGCTTCCCGCATCCGCTTCTCCAGATCCGCGATGACCGCGGTGATATTCTCTCCTGCCAGGGCTGCCTGACCGCGATCCGACACGCCGGACGGCTTGCCGCTCGCCTTCTTGCCTCTCCCCTTGCTGGCGACTCCACGCCCCTTCGCCTGGCTCTCCATCACTTCTTCCAGGATGTCGCTGATGCCGCGGGTGATGGTGCGGGGGGTGATGCCGTGTTCTTCGTTGTAGGCGATCTGCTTGGTGCGGCGGCGTTCGGTTTCGTCCATGGCGCGCTGCATGGAGCCGGTGACCCGGTCGGCATAGAGGATGACCTTCGACTCCGAATTGCGGGCCGCGCGGCCGATGGTCTGGACGAGGGACGTCTCGGATCTGAGGAAGCCTTCCTTGTCGGCGTCGAGAATGGCGACGAGGCCGCATTCGGGAATGTCGAGGCCCTCGCGCAACAGGTTGATGCCCACGAGGACGTCATAGACGCCCAGGCGCAGATCGCGGATCAGCTCGATCCGCTCCACCGTGTCGACATCGGAGTGCATGTAGCGGACCTTGAGGCCCTGCTCGTGCATGTATTCGGTAAGGTCCTCGGCCATGCGCTTGGTGAGCGTGGTGACCAGGGTGCGCATGCCGCGCTCGGCGGTGGCGCGGGCCTCGTCGATCACATCATCGACCTGGGAGGCCCCGTCCTTCGCCACCGGGCGCACCTCGACCGGCGGGTCGATCAGGCCGGTCGGGCGGATCACCTGTTCGGTGAAGACGCCGCCGGTCTGGTTCAGCTCCCAGGAACCCGGGGTGGCGGAGACCGAGACGGTCTGCGGCCGCATGGCGTCCCATTCCTGGAATTTGAGCGGGCGGTTGTCGAGGCAGGAAGGCAGGCGGAAACCGTGATCCGCCAGGGTTTTCTTGCGGTTATAGTCGCCCTTGTACATCGCGCCGAGCTGCGGGATGGAGACATGGCTCTCATCGGCGAAGACGATGGCGTCTTCCGGGATGTATTCGAACAGGGTGGGGGGCGGCTCGCCCGGCTTGCGGCCGGTCAGNTAGCGGGAATAATTCTCGATACCGGCGCAGGAGCCGGTCGCCTCGAGCATTTCCAGGTCGAACTCGGTGCGCTGCTGCAGGCGCTGGGCCTCGAGCAGCATGCCCTCGGCCTCCATCCAGGCGAGGCGTTCCTTGAGCTCCTTCTTGATCTGGACGATGGCCTGGTTGAGCGTCGGGCGCGGCGTGACATAGTGGGAGTTGGCGTAGAATTTGACGCTTTTCAGCTCGGCCATCGCCTTGCCGGTGAGCGGGTCGAATTCGGTGATCGCCTCCACCTCGTCGCCGAAGAAGGAGATGCGCCAGGCGCGGTCGTCATAGTGGGCCGGGAAAACCTCCAGATTGTCGCCGCGGACGCGGAATGTGCCGCGGATGAAAGCGGCGTCATTGCGCGTGTATTGCAGATCGACCAGCCGGCGCATGATCTCGCGCGGATCGACCTCGTCGCCGGGCTTCAGCTCGAAGGTCATCGCGGTATAGGTCTCCACCGAGCCGATACCGTAGATGCAGGACACCGAGGCGACGATGATCACGTCGTCGCGCTCCAGGATCGAGCGCGTGGCGGCGTGGCGCATCCGGTCGATGGCCTCGTTGATCGAGCTTTCCTTCTCGATATACGTATCCGTGCGCGGAACATATGCTTCCGGCATGTAGTAGTCGTAGTACGAAACGAAGTATTCCACGGCATTGTGCGGGAAGAAGCTCTTGAACTCGCCGTAGAGCTGGGCTGCCAGCGTCTTGTTGGGGGCCAGGATCAGAGCCGGGCGCTGCACGGCCTCGATGATCTTGGCCATGGTGAAGGTCTTGCCGGTACCCGTCGCGCCCAGGAGGACCTGGTCGCGCTCGCCGTTGTTGAGGCCTTCCACGAGCTCCGCGATCGCCGCGGGCTGGTCGCCCATGGGCTGGAATTCGGAGACACAGCGGAAGCGCTCGCCGCCCTCGGACTTTTCCGGGCGGTCGGGCCGGTGCGGCGTCCAGGCGGCCGGCGCGGAGGGCAGCTGGTCCAGCACGAAGTCTTCGGGCGCGGTGAGGGTGTCGTCGACGGTGAGCCTGGTCATGCGCCGAATATGCGCACTCCGGCGCCGCTCGGCCAGTGCTTCGGGTGCAGGCGGGGCGAGGTCCCTGCCAGCGTTATGTCATGAGGGTGCATCGGCCGGGTCATACACCCGGCTCATACACAATGAGCGCCGGATCATACGGAATGAGCCGCCGGTCACCGGGTGTTAAGCATGGAGCGCGCATAGTGGAGCCTTAACAAGGGAGGCCCCGATGTCCGAGCTTGCAGACAGTGCCGTCAACATTCTTCTGGTCGATGACAGCCCTTCGGTGCGCACCGTCCTGCGAACCCTGCTCTGCGGCCTTGGTGTCACCCGGATCTACGAGGCGACCGACCGCGAGGAGGCCTTCATCATGGCCCGCGTCTGCCGCCCCGATCTGGCGCTGATCGATCACGATCTGGGCCGGACGAGCGGGGTGGAGCTGGTCGCCGCCTTCCGCGATACCGCGACCAGTCCGATGCCGGAACTGCCGCTCATCCTGCTGGTGCCGACGGGTATGGAATACCTGGCCGAACAGGCGCGTGAAGCCGGTGCGGACGCTGTCCTGCCCAAGCCGGTCACGGCGCGCATGCTCGGCGAGCGCATCCTGCAGCTGACCGGTCAGGCTGAAGCCGGCGAAGCGCTGGCCCGCAAACAGGCCTGATCCCCCAACACTCACTCACCGGCGCCGTGGAGCGGGCCGGTCATGTACGGCGGTTCCATGCTGGATGGACTGAGAATCCTGGTCGTCGAGGACATCCCCTCGATCCGCAGCCTCATTGCCCGGCTGCTGGAACGTCTCGGCTGCAGCGATGTCTACGCGGTCGGCAATATCGCCGATGCCTTCACCTATCTCGACACGCTCGGCTTCGACGCCGTGCTGCTCGACTACGAGCTGGAGCACGAGAACGGTCTGACCCTGGTGCGCCGCCTGCGGCGCGATACGGCGGCCCGCAATCACGATGTCTCCGTCATCGTCCTTACCGGCCACACCGAAACCGCCGTCATGCAGGCGGCCGTGCAGTCGGGGGCGAATTCCTACCTGGTCAAACCGGTCAAGCCGGACCGCCTGGGCGAGCGCATCCTGGATGTGCTGTCGGCGCGCATTGAGCCGCGTCCCGGCGACGATCCGGACGCGCCGGACCGCCCCGACGCCGACACTTACTGGGTGCTGGAAGGCTGATCGCCGGCAGCGGCCGGCAGGCCGTCGCGCGGCATCGCCTCGATATCTGCCCATTGCTGCGGGAAGATCAGGCCCTGGGTATCGAAGCCGCGGTCGCGCAGATCGGCCAGACGGGCTTCGATGAAGGCATCGCCGGGCTGCGGCTCGCGGGCGAGGATCCACAGATAGCGGCCCTGCGCTTCGGAGATCACCGCCCAGCTATAGTCCTCGGCCAGGTCGATCACCCAGTAATCCCCGAAGAAGGGACCGAAAAAGCTCACTTCCAGCTTGGCCGTGTCGGCGGGATCGGGATAGCGGGCGCGGCCCTCGGCGATGTCCAGCTCGCCGTCCAGCGTATTCTTCCAGCAGCGATTGGTCACACCGACCGTGCCGTCCGGCTGCGGGGTGTAGAAGGCGGTCACGCCCTGACAGCCGCGCTCGAAACTGTGGTCGGCGCGGGCGATCTCGAACCACAGCCCGGCATAGCGCTGCAGATCGACGGCCTCGACGGTCTGTGGCGGCGCGTCGCCGGCCAGACGGTCGCGCGGCGGCGAACAGGCGGCCAGCGCCAGCGCGGGCAGGATGAGGGGCAGGATCAGGGCTCGGCGCATCGGGACCTCCGGACATGTCGCAATGCCGGTAGAACTAGTGCGGTGCCATGCCGGTTCCAGCGCTGTGGCGCCGGCGCGGCACCGGGATGGCCGCGTCAGGCGTCGTCGTAGACGTCGGCCTCGATTACCGCATCCAGGCCGATTTCCAGCTGGTCGCCCAGCAGCGGTGCGCCGAGCAGGTATTCCGCGGTCGAGCCGGTGCGGCGGGCGCGGGCCTCGCGCACGGCGTCGGGGAAGTCTGCGCCGTCATAATCGCCGCGGCCGATCCAGTAGAGCGCGACGAGTTCGGCCTGGGCCTCCTCGTCCAGCGAGTCGATCCAGTCCTCCAGCTCGGAGCGGATCGGGTCGTTATCCCCGGTCTGCAGCGTTTCGACGGCATCCGTCTCGCCGCTGTCCGGGTCGCGTTCGTAATCCTCGATCATTTCCTTGCTGTCATAAGCCCGGGCCTGAAGGACCAGTTTCCGGACCATTTCTTCCGCAATATTCATGACGACGCCCTTTCGGTCGGTTGCGACAGTCTCGGCGGTACTCGAAAAAACACTAGCACGGATCAGGCGGTACGCGGAGTGGCGAAGCGGGGATGCGGCACTTCGGCACATCCGCGCGGTTCCGGCCAGTGCGGTCAAGACTTGGTTAAGGACGAATTGGCACTATCGCGGTGCACACCTGATTCACCGCGGCCCCCAAGAGATTCCATGTCCGGCAGTTTCGACCGTATCCGCGTCCTGATCGTCGAGGACAATGCGCACATGTCGACCATCCTGCGCACCATCCTGCAGGGGTTCGGGGTGCGCACGATCGTGGAGGTGCGCGATGCCGCTGATGCGTTCGAGACCATGCGCGACGTCAATCCGGACTTCGCCCTGGTCGACTACATGCTGGGCGATCTGAACGGGCTGGAATTCACCCGTCTCGTCCGCACCGCGTCCGACAGCGCCAACAAGTATCTGCCGATCATCATGGTGACGGGCCACACGGACCGCTCGAAAGTGATCGAGGCGATCAATGCGGGCGTCAATGAATACCTGGCCAAGCCGGTCCGCCCGGTCGACCTCTTCCATCGCATCACGGCGCTGATCGAGCGGCCCCGTCGCTTCATCAAGGCTTCGACCTATTTCGGTCCGGATCGCCGCCGCCGCCAGGACCCGCGCTATACCGGCCCGTGGCGCCGGTCGACGGACGAGGAAAAGGCCACGGGCTGAGCCATCGCTCACGCCGCCGCATCCAGATCCACTTTCCGGTAGACCGAGAAGACGATGACCACGTCCTGGGCGCCAACCGCCCTGCGCTTGCGGATGATGGTGCCGAAATCGGGATTGTTGACCAGATAGTCCGGTCCGATCCGCACCAGTTCCTCGCGCGCGATCAGGGCGGTGTCACAGCTCAGAGGCGCGCCGCATCCGGAATGACAGGCCATGGCGTCGGCCTGTTCGAGAACCCCCGCCATGCGTGCGCCCGCGGCCCGGTCCGAAATCACCACCCGGCCGTAGGGATCGAAACCGAGCTGGTCCAGATCGAAGACGATACCGACATTCGCAGACATGGCGATCTCCCGCATTGCACGCACAGGATGTACACCTTTTGTTCCGCGCGTTCAAGGGGTGCGTGTTCCAGAAAATCTGTGCGGAAAATCTACGCCCGTGCTGCATCCAGCAGCGCGGAAATCTCGCTGGCCTGGGTGCACCAGCTGGTGACGAAGCGGCAGGAGCCGTCCGGCCACTGATAGAAGCGGGCTCCGGCCGCCACCAGACGGTCGCCCAGAGCTTCGGGCAGGCGGATGAACACCTCATTGCCCTGGACCGGATGCATCACCTCGACACCATCCAATGCATCGAGCCCGCCGGCCAGGGCCCGGGCATGGGCGTTGGCGGTGCCGGCCAGGTCGAGCCACAGATCGTCCTTCAGCCAGGCTTCGAACTGGGCCGCGAGAAAGCGCATCTTCGGTGCCATATGGCCGGCCCGTTTCTGGCGGGCCTGAAGCTCTTCGAACCGGTCCATGACGGACGGGAAGAGGATGATGGCTTCAGCACTGAGCGCGCCATTCTTGGTCGCCCCGAAGCACAGCGCATCCACCCCCGCCTTCCAGGTCAGTTCGGCCGGCGTGCAGCCGAGCGTCACCAGCGCGTTGGAAAAGCGGGCGCCGTCCATGTGTACGAAGGCGGGGCGCTGGTGAATCCGGTCTGCCCGTTCGGCCACTTCGGCCGGCGTATAGGCCGTTCCGCTTTCGGTAAGATTGGAGAGTGACAGCACGCGGGCCGGGCTGGAATGGACGAAGCCTTCCGGAATCTCGCCCAGCGCCCGGTCGAGCGCCTCGAGCGAAATCTTCGCATGGGCGCCGGCGAGGGGGATCAGCTTGGCGCCGCCGGTGAAGAATTCCGGCGCGCCGCGCTCGTCGCGATGAATATGGGCCTCGTCATGGCACAGGATTGCGCCATGGGCCGGGCACAGGGCTGACAGGGCAAGCGCGTTCGACGCCGTGCCCGACACCGCGAAGAGAAGTTTCAGATCGGTCTCGAAAATCGTCTTCAGGCGGGCTTCCACCCGGGACGAGATTTCGTCGGCGCCGTAGGAGGCGGCAAAGCCGGCATTGGCGGCGCCGATCGCCTCGATCAGCGCCGGGTGGGCGGGGGCGGTGGTGTCGGACAGGAAATTCATGGCCGCAATGGACTTTGCTGCAGCGCCGGCGTCAATCGCCGAATGCCGGGTCCGGCACCAGTGGCGGCAGGCTGTCGCGCATCTGGTCGGCCGAGGAGGTGGTGCGGCCCGTCGGATCGGCCAGGGTCGACTGACCCTCCAGGTCGCGCACCGGCAGGCCGCGGCCGGCATAGAGGGCACGGATCTGCATGTCCGACAGATTGGCGAAAGCGGCTTCAGCTTTGGCGATATTCTCGGGACTGGCGAATTGCAGCATGGGCAGGCCTTCGGACCCGTCGCCGGGCGGGCAGCCGAGCGCGTCGCGATTGGCGTCTGAGCTCGAGAGGCAGAAGACATCCCGTACGACACCGCTTGCGCCGCCGCCATTGATGCCATCGGGAAGAGGCATGGCTTCGCCGATGAACTCGGTCGGCCGTTGCGGCGCGCCGCCGCCAGCCGGAGCTTCGTCCTCTTCCGGGCGTTCTTCAGGGATTGCAGGCGCGGACGTCTCAGCCCGCTCGGTCGACTGCTCCGGCTCGGGCGGGATGGTCTCCACGGTCTGGGACGCCGGCTCTTCGGCGACCGGCTCCGGTGTGTCGGGTTCAGGTTGAGCGACCGGCTGCGGGGCCGGTTCTTCCGCCTCCACCGGCTGCGGCGGCAGGGTCACGAAAACCACATCGATTGCGTCCGGTCTTTCTGTGGAGGCAAACCGGTGCGGCAACAGGATGAGAAGAAGCAGCAAAGCCCCGTTTGCGGCGATCGACAGCGCACCGGCGAGCAAGCGGCGGCGCAGGACCTCGGTCGGGGGCGCGAACAACGCAACGCCCAATCCAGCCTCCCTTCGGCCCCCGCCGTGCCTCATGCATAGCGGAGCGCGGCGGGCCTGACCAGTGCGGCCGGGGGTTACGAATGCGTCAGGTGGTCACCGCGACCGGTTCGGCCCAGACCACATAGCGCAGCGGGCCGGGGGTGACGGCATCGAAGGGCCAGCAGGTCACCAGGGCCAGCCGGGCCGGTCCGCCATCGTTCGTCTCGATGCCGGAGCGGGCCGCCTCGACGATCTCGCTGCCGGTGACCCGGAAGGCGAGGGGCGGCGCATCGGCCCGCTCGATGATCACGGTCTGGCCCGGCTCGACATGCCGCAGGAAGCGGAAATGCGTGTCGCGATGGGCGGCGATGATAGAGATGCCAGCTTCGCCGGGCCTTGCCGAGGCCGTGAGCAAGGAGGGGCCGAACGCCAGCGCTTCGCCTCCCGCCTCGGCCAGCACGATGGCGTGTTCGCCGAGGGCCGGAACGGAGAGCCGCGCCACGGGCCAGGTATCGGCCCAGGGCCATGGTGTGGGCGCGGACTCTCCGTCGATCGCACGGGCCCAGGCTCTGGCGAGCAGGACCTGTGCAATTTCGGCCTTGGCGCCGATCCAGACACCCTGCCCGGCAAGGGCGGTGCCGGCGGCAATCAGGGCAAGCGAGGCGGACTTGGCGAACAGGGCCGGGTTCAGCATGCGGACTGCCTCCGCTGCACCATCCGCCAGGCCAGACCGGAAAGGGCCATCAGGGCGCCCAGCAGGATCAGCCATTCACGCGGCGTGGCGGTCGCCGGCAAGGCCAGCCCATTGCGGGCCTGCGCATCGCCTGCCCCTGGCGGCGAGCCGGGGGCGAGGCGGTCGATGAGGGCGGGATCGAGTGCGGCGCGGTGCTGCCGCTCCGGATTGCGGTTCATCACCGCGTCGAAATCCCAGCCGTGCGGTACCATCAGGGGAACATCGCGCGCGGTCAGAACCTCGTCCGCCGGCCGCGCGGGCGTCACATCGACCGCCACCAGGCTGGTCAGGCGGGAGACGAGGTGGAAGTCGAGCGCGGTTTGCAGGACTTCGGCATCGATCGCTTCGGCACTGGCACCCTGATAGCGCAGCTCCTCGATTGCGCGGATCCGGTTGCGGGCCCATAGCGTGGCGATGCCGTTCGCTGGCCGGGCATCGGACAGGGACAGGTCCTCCTGCCACAGGGCGTCGCCCATCCGGCCTTCCAGCCGCATGCTGCCGGCCGGATTGTCGAGGCGGGCCGTCATCAGCACCGGTTCGCCATAGTAGAGATCCGGCAGGGGCGCGGGCCATATCTCGCTCAGCGCGCCTTCGGGGAAGAGCGCGTCCAGGTCGGTCATCACCGGACGTTCCAGGGCCGCAAAGAGCGCGTCCATCGCGCCGGCGACTTCGGAAACATCGCCGATATGGGTGAAGGTGCCGCGTCCGGCCCTTGCAGCGCGGCTCATGAAATGGGTATTGGGCGCCGAACCGATACCGACCGGGAAGAGGCGCGACCGGCCCAGCCCGTCATGGATGGCGGCGAACAGCGCGTCCTCATTGCCGATGGCGCCGTCCGTCAGGAAGACAACCTGGCGCACGCGCACCGTGTCCTGCGGCGTGGCATCGGCCAGGGCGGCCTGCATGGCGGGCAGCATCTCGGTGCCGCCATTGGCGTCGAGGCCGCGAACGAAGCGCCGGGCCCGGTCGAGATTGTCCCGGGTCGCGTCGACCGGCGCGGGAAAGACCTGTTCCATCGTATTGTCGAAACGGATGACGTTGAGCCGGTCGCCGGGCTGCATCCGGTCGAGTGCACTCAGGAGGGCCTGTTTCGCCTGCCGCATCGAGGCGCCTGCCATGGAGCCGGAATTGTCGATCACGAACACCGTCTCGCGCGGCTGGCGCGGTGCGTCATCGCCGAGTGTGGCCGGCGGCAGGACCTGGGCGAGAAGATAGGTTTCGCCATTCAACGTCTGAGTGAAGAGGGCGGCGCTGGGGCGGTATTCTTCTGCCGGACGCCAGGTCAGGACGAAGTCGCGATTGGCGGGCACCGGACCGTCGGCGAGCGAGATCCGCGCATCGCCCTCGCCCGGGCGCTCGACCAGGGTGGCGTGGTAGAGGCTGGCGATCTGGCCGGGCTCGAAACCCGGCTGCAGGCGGGCGGTGATCGAGACGGGCAGGCGCAGGGCGTTGGCCGGTTCGCCGTCCGGATGCATGAGCGGCGGCGTGATGCGGCGGGCGTCGGGCACGGCCGCCGGGGCGTTGCGGCTTTCGGCGACGAATTGCGGCGCATCGCCCGGGACATAGCGCGGCGTGATCGCCAGCGGCACGCGCAGCTCGAACGTGCCATCGGCGAGGCGGGCGACGTCCTGGTATTCGATCTGCACGATGATCGTCTCGCCGGGGCCGATATTGGCGACCGATGTGGTGAACATGTTGGGGCGTTCCTGCTCGAGCAGGCTGGCGCGCTGGCCGTTCGCCCGGGCGTCCTCATAGATCCGCCGCGCCTGGCGCCGCTCATGGATTTCGCCCTCGATGAAGCGGTCGCCGACCTGCATGCGCAGGCGGTCGATGCCGGCATCGGCGGGCAGGGGGAAGACGTAGGTCCCCTCGACCCAGGCATCCGACGGGTTCTCGAAACGCTGGGTCACCGTGGCGCGCACGACCGGGCCGGCGATGTCGAGGGCGATATCGGTCGCAACCAGCGGGGCGGGGACGTACAGCCCGGCATCGACGGTGCGGATCAGCAGCGCGCTTTCTTCCATCTCCGAAAGACGGACCAGGCCGGCGTCCGGCGGGGCCGGCGTGTCGGCCCGGGCCTCCGTCCACAGGAAAAGCGATACAATAAAGACGGCGATGGCCAGAACGAGGGCGAAACCGCCCTGCGAACCGGAGCTGCGCCTGTGGCGTGTGGGTGTCATCTGGATACTCCCCGAAACGCGCCGGCCGCCCCGCCTCTGCGAGGGTGCGGCAGGGGGCGGCCGGCCTCCCTGTCCGAAGTCACGCTGGACCGCGAACGCGGATGCGGCAGGGCGGGAATGCGGCGATCAGGGGAAAAAGTGGGGCGATTGCGGGGCGGCTGAACGCTTCCGCCAGCCATGCAAAAACGCTGTGCGGTTTTGGCGATACTGCATGGCTGAGCTATTGGCGGGCCCGGCAAGCCCGACTAGGGTCATGTCTTCGCATGCAAGATCCGGGACACTGTCATGACCTTTACGCCCTCCGCTGCGCTGCAGCGCGTGCAACCCTCCGCCACGCTCGCCGTGACCCAGAAGGCCCGCGACCTGAAGGCGAAAGGCATTGACGTCATTTCGCTGGGCGCCGGCGAGCCGGACTTCGATACGCCGAACCACATCAAGGAAGCAGCGATCGATGCGATCCGCCGCGGCGAGACCAAATACACGGCGGTCGACGGGATTCCCGAACTCAAGGATGCCATCGTCAAGAAATTCCGCCGTGACAACGGCCTGGAATACATGGCGGCCCAGGTGCATGTGTCCACGGGCGGCAAGCCGGTCATCTACAACGCGCTGCTCGCCTCGCTGAATCCGGGCGATGAAGTGATCATTCCGGCGCCCTACTGGGTGAGCTATCCGGAAATGGTGAACCTGGTGGGCGGTACGCCGGTACCGATCCGGGCCGGCATCGAGAGCCGTTTCAAGATCACGCCGGAACAGCTCGAGGCCGCGATCACGCCGAAGACGCGCTGGCTGATCCTCAACTCGCCCTCCAATCCGACGGGTGTCGGTTATACCGCGGCCGAGCTGAAGGCGCTGGCCGACGTGCTGCTCAGGCACAGCCATGTCTGGGTCATGACCGACGACATGTATGAGCACATTGTCTACGAGGGCTATGAATTCGCGACCATCGCCCAGGTCGAGCCGAAACTCTATGACCGCACGCTGACGATGAACGGCGTGTCCAAGGCCTATTCCATGACCGGCTGGCGGATCGGCTATGCCGGCGGTCCGCAGGCGCTGATCAAGGAAATGGGCAAGGTCGCCTCGCAGACCACGTCCAACCCGTGCTCGATCAGCCAGTGGGCGTCGGTCGCGGCGCTGAACGGCGATCACAGCTTCCTGGAAGCGCGCAATGCTGCTTTCCTGCGCCGCCGGGGTCTGGTGCTTGAAGCGATCAATGCGTCAGACGGTCTCGTGGCACCGACGCCGGAAGGCGCCTTCTATGTCTTTGCTGACTGTTCCGGCACGCTGGGCAAGACGGCACCGGACGGAACGCGCATCGAGAACGACACCGATTTCTGCTCGGCCCTGCTCGAGGCAGAAGCTGTGGCGGTCGTGCCGGGTGTGGCCTTTGGCCTGGAGCCGGGTTTCCGGATTTCCTATGCGACGGATGACGCGTCGTTGAAGGAAGCCGGCCTGCGGATCCAGCGCTTCTGCGCTTCGCTGAAATAGGTATAGGCGAAGTTTATGGCTGACCCAGTTAATCCTCATTTGAATTATGGGGATCGGGGGCTCATATAAATGTCGATGCCGCGGCCCGGCCGCACGCGAACCACAAATGGAGAACACAATGAGCATCAATATGGGTCTGTCCGAAACGCAACGCGAAACCATGGCGAAGGCCGTGACCGCTGTTCTTGCCGACACCTACGCGCTCTACTTCAAGACGCACGCCTATCACTGGAACGTCACCGGTCCGCGTTTCCACGATCTGCACGGCCTGTTCGAGGCCCAGTACAACGAACTGTGGACCGCGACGGATGAAATCGCCGAACGCATCCGCGCCCTCGGTCTTGTCGCGCCGCGTACCTACAACGAGATGGCCGAAGCCGCCTCGATCAAGTCCGGCGGTGAGGAAACCCAGGCCAATGACATGCTGAAGGATCTGGTGAAGGGCCATGAGGCTGTCGTCGCCACGATCCGCAAGGCGCTGTCGCTCGCGGACGAGAATAATGACGAGGCCACCGCCGATCTGCTCGCCCCGCGCGTGACTGCGCACGAGAAGGCGGCGTGGATGTTGCGCTCCACAATCGGCTGATCCGGCAAACCCCATGCCATGGCGCCAGATTTTCTGGCGGAAGAGATGCCCCGGAAGCCCCGCTTCCGGGGCATTGTCGTTTCGGGCACAAAAAAGCGCCCCGGTCCTGAAGGACCGGGGCGCCGAGGATATTGTGCGGGCGGGGTTGCCCGAAAAGGGTAGGCGCCGGACCCGATAGGGGAGGAGACGGGGCCCGGCGCGAAGTGCATACCGTATGGGGAGGAGACGGGTATGCAGAACTCAGATGGGGGGATCTGAGAGCGCGACGTCGCCGCCGCGTTGGCAAGGCTTATGCCGCAGTTGCGAAATGGCGACCAGAGCCATGCGGGCATGTCGGCCATGCAGAAACGCGGCAAGAACACATTCTTGCCATGCATTCCGGCCGATTTGGTCACAGAGCGATCAGCTCTGCCAGCGGCGGGCCTGTTCGATCAGGAAGTCGCGAAAGGCGACAATGCGCCGTGAGCCGCGCAGCTCGCTGGGATAGACGAAATACACTTCGAAATCGGGGCCCACCAGCTCAGGCAGGACGCGCTCGAGGCGCGGGTTTTCCCGCGCGACATAATCGGGCAGGGCGGCGATGCCCATACCAGCCTCGACGGTCTTCATCACGCCGTAGATCGTGTTGACCTCGACCACGGCCGGGCGCGGCGGCGCCCCCGCTTCGCGGCCGGCCTTGGCGGCCCAGTCCAGACCCGGGATCGGCGCGAGCTGAGGCGGGCCGTAGTGGATGATGGAATGATCGTCGAGGTCCTCGGGCGTTTGCGGCCGGCCATGACGTTCGAGATATTCGTGGCTGGCATAGAGGTGCTGGCGCACGGCCAGCAGCTTGCGCTGGACCAGATCATTCTGCGTCGAGGCCCAGGGGCGGATGCCGACTTCGGCCTCCAGCCCGGCGAGATCGAGCTCGTGATCGTCCAGCATCAGCCGGATCCGGATATTGGGGTACTGGTCGTGGAATTCCGACAGACGCGAGGCGAGCCAGATCGCACCCAGCGCGGTCGGCGCTGTCACCTTGAGTTCGCCGGAGGGTTCGTCGCGGGCGTCGTGAACGCGCGCCTCGGCGACGGCCACCTTGCCGTGGATCTCCCGGGCAGCCTCGTACAGCAGATTGCCCGGTTCGGTCGGGATCAGGCCGCGCGCATGGCGGTGGAAGAGGGTGACGCCGAGATCGTCCTCCAGTGCCGCGATCTGCCGGCTGACGGCCGATTGCGACAGGCCGAGCATTTCGGCCGCACGGGTCAGGGACCCGGCCTGTGCAGCGGCATGGAAGGTTTTCAGCTTGTCCCAGTCCATGCCCTGCGTCTCCCCGGAATCGGCATCTCCCGGGGACACTCTATCTGTATGGGCACAAATCGCGAATGCACAATTGCGGCGGAACCGTCACGGGGCCGGTTCCGCCGCGTTGAATGCCAGTCTAGGCGTTGATATTCGCCATGCGGGCTTCGGGGTAACGGCCGCCCTTCACATCGTCCGCCAGGCGGTCGAGGCGTTCGGTCTGGGCTTCGCTCAGTGAGACGGCGCCTGCGCCGAGATTGATCTCCAGATTGGCGAGCTTGGTCGTGCCCGGGATGGACAGGATGTCCTCGCCGCGGGCGAGCACCCAGGCCAGTGCCACCTGCGAGGGATGCGCGCCGACTTCGCCGGCCACTGTCTTCACTTCCTCGACGAGGGCGAGATTGGCCTCGAATGCGCCTTCCGCGAAGCGCGGCTGATGCGCACCCTGCCGGAAGTCATTCTCCGCCGGCTTGTAGTCCTGCGAGTAGCGGCCGGTCAGCAGACCCCTGCCCAGCGGCGAATAGGCGACCAGCGAGGCGCCGATCTCCCGCACCGCCGGAAGCGGTCCGTCTTCGATATCGCGGCTGAAGATGGAATATTCCGACTGCAGCGCGCTGATCGGATGAACCGCATTGGCCCGGCGCAGCGTCTCGGCAGAGGCTTCGGACAGGCCGAGTGCGCGGACCTTGCCTTCCTCGACCAGTTTCGCCATTGCGCCGACGGTTTCCTCGATCGGGCGCTTGAGATCGATCCGGTGGAGATAGTAGAGGTCGACATGGTCGGTCCTGAGGAATTGCAGCGACTCCTCGATGGCACTGCGCATATTGGCTTCCGACCCGTCGACATCCAGAAAGGCGCCGGTTTCCTTGTCGCGCACGGGGCCGAACTTGGTGGCGATCACCACCTTGTCGCGGCGGTCGTGGAAGGCTTCGCCCAGCAGGCGCTCATTGGCACCCATGCCGTAAAGCTGGGCCGTGTCGAAATGATTGACGCCGGCGTCGATGGCAGCGTGCAGCAGGGCAACGCCGTCGCGCGTGTTGACGGCGGGGCCGTAGAATTCCGACAGACCCATACAGCCAAGGCCGATCGGGTTTACGAAAATGCCGGAATGTCCGATTTCGCGTGTCTGCATGATGGTCTCCCCTGGTGGAGATGAGGTTTGATGGATTGTGTGGCAGTGCGAACGCGTGCAAATGACGTGAGCGCTCACTCACATATGGGGCGCCCGATGAGAATGCGCAAGCCCTGCCGGTCATCATAACGGTTCAGATAGTCTAGCGGTTCAGGCGCCAGGAGTCCCAGGCGGTCTCGATCGCCATGTCGATTTCGGATGCTGTCCAGTCACGCCCGGCATTGGCCTGTTTGAGCATCGAAACCATGGGCGGGAAGAAGAAGGCCGTGAGCACGGTTCCGGGAATGTCCTTGATCTCGCCGCGGGCCTGGCCGTCCTCGATCAGCGTGCGGATATGGCGCACGAAGCCGTCATGGATCGGTGTGCTGTCGCGGTCCGACAGCGGATACTCGGAAAAGCGCTGGCCGTAGGTGAAGGCGGCCGGATCGGCCCGGTAGGCATTCCAGACACCACGCCACAATTGCCGGAACCGGTCCCGGAAACTTCCCGAGTCGCCGGTCTCCGCCATAACGCTGCGGTAGACGGCTTCCTTGATACCGGAATAGACCGCGACGAAGAGTGCGTCCTTGCTGTCGAAATGCCGGTAGAGCGTGCCCTCGGCCACGCCCGCACGTTTCGCGATGGCCGCTGTCGTCGCGGCGGAGAAACCGTCTTCCGCGACAAGTTCCAGCGCCGACCGCATGATCTTGTCGCGTGTGGAGGCGAGCGGAGCGTTCATGGAGGCAGCAGGCGCGATCGGGGCTCAAAAGTCCAGAGCCCCGACAGGGCGGCCTATTCCTGCGAGGCCAGATAGCGTTCAGCCTCGAGCGCGGCCATGCAGCCCATGCCGGCGGCCGTGACGGCCTGGCGATAGACGTCGTCGGTCACGTCGCCGGCCGCGAATACGCCCGGAATGGAGGTTTTCGGTGTGCCCGGCTCGACGACGAGATAGCCGCCATCCTTGGTTTCCAGCTGATCGAGGAACAGCTCGGTGGCGGGCGCGTGACCGATCGCCACGAAGAAGCCGTGCGCGGGGATGTCGGTCGTCTCGCCGGTATTGACGTTCTTCACGCGAACGGCCGTGACGCCCAGCGGATCCTCGTCGCCGAGCACTTCCTCGACCACCGAATCCCACACCACCTCGATCTTCTCGTGCTTGAACAGCCGGTCCTGCATCACCTTTTCGGCGCGCAGGCTGTCGCGGCGGTGCACCAGGGTGACCTTGGAGGCGAAATTGGTCAGGAAGAGCGCTTCCTCGACTGCCGTATTGCCACCGCCCACGACCACGACTTCCTTGCCGCGGTAGAAGAAACCGTCGCAGGTCGCGCAGGCCGATACGCCGAAGCCCTGGAATTTCTGCTCGCTCTCGATGCCCAGCCACTTGGCCTGGGCGCCGGTCGCGATGATCACGCTGTCGGCGGTATAGGTCGTGCCGCTATCGCCCTTGAGCACGAAGGGGCGGGTTTTCAGGTCGGCCTCGACGATGATGTCGGGAATCATCTCGGTGCCGACCTTCTCGGCCTGTTCGCGCATCTGCTCCATCAGCCAGGGCCCCTGGATGACATCGGCAAAGCCCGGATAGTTCTCGACATCCGTGGTGATGGTCAGCTGGCCGCCCGGCTGCAGCCCCGCGATCAGGACCGGTTTCAGCATGGCGCGGGCGGCATAGATGGCAGCCGTATAACCGGCGGCGCCGGAGCCGATGATGATCAGGCGTTCGTGACGCGTGTCGGACATGAAAAAAACCTCTGGTCAGTCTCGCGGGCAGGCCAGTGCCGCTGTGTCTCTTGGATGTAATCGGACCCCTATATAGAGAGTCCCGCCGGACGTGCACGCCTCTCCTGCTGCAGACCGGCCATGCAGGTCAAAGCGGCAGCAGGGCCTGCACCAGCGCCATGTCGCGGCTGCCCGGCCAGCCCATTGTCTCGAATACGGTTTCCGGCACCTCGCCGGTCTGGATCAGCCACGCGGCATAAAGATGGGCCGAGCGGGTGCCGCTGCGGCAATGCAGGACGATCCCGCTGTCCGGGTGGGCCGCCAGCAGGGCGCCCAGCCGCACGGTCAGCTCCGGCGACGCGCCCCACGGGCCGCCGATCGGCAGCTCGACATATTGCATGCCGCGGCTGGCGACGGCGTCGGCGAGGTTGAAGGGCAGGGCGGCGGTCTCTTCCGGCGTGCGCGAATTGACGACCAGCGCCACACCGTCACCGGCCCAGCTGTCGAGATCGGCTTCGCGCGGCTGGCTGGCCAGCGCGACATGGCCGTGCCGGCACACGACCGGGTCGTTGGAAGGGAAAGACATGAAGGGGAACCTCATTGCGGTGCGGGCTGCCACCGGTCGATGACGGCGTGCGCCATGCGGCGCGTCTCGTCCAGCGGCGGGTAGGCCCAGGTTTCAAGCGTGCCGAGGAAGGGACGCAGGGCGCCCTGTGCGGCCAACGCTGCGTGCAGACGCGAGAACTTGCCCGGCTTGCCGTCCATCGCCAGCAGGTAGACCGGTTTTCCGGTCGTCGCTGCTTCCAGGATCATGTTGGTGGATTCTTCCGTGACGAAGATCCAGTCGGCGGCCGCCAGGAAGGCGAAATAGGGATTGTCGCCCTCGCCATCGAAAAACCAGACGCGCGGATCGCTGCCGAAACGCTCGGCGAGCCGTTTTCGGATCGCTTCGGGCGTGCGCCGCGACACGGTCGCCATGACGCCGACGCCCCGGTCCAGCAGCCCGGCGATCCGCTCTTCCAGATAGCGGCCGATCTTCGGTGTCATGCGGTAGCGCTTGGAGGCCCCGCCGATCAGCACGGCGGCCCGCGGTGCCGGCAGCGCATCGATCTCGTCTGCGAACCGGGCCCTGGCCTCATCCAGCTGAGACGCTGCGATACGGTTGGGCGAGCCGATCATCGGCAATGCGTTCTCCCGGCGCAGCCGGTCATGCGCGGGCGCCACGATCAGGTCGAAGCTCGAATAGCGGCCGCGCGGGTCCTGCACATAGACGAAGAAACAGTCAGGAAAGACACGGCGATGGCGCCGCGCCTCGGCGATGGCGGCACGCCCGCAACCGATCCACAGATCGGGATGCGAGTTGGCGGGCAGGGTGACGAAACCGTCCTTGCGCACCGTCACGCGTTCGATCCGTGCCGGATTGTCCAGTTCGCGTGCGACGGCTTCGGCCAGGCCGAGCGCCTGATTCTCGATGCCGCGGCGGCCATCCGAGACGACCCAGATGGTCAATGGCGCAAGTGTGGAAGACGGTTCGGACATGTTCCGACTTAGACGGCGCAGGCGGGATCGCGTCAAGGCCGGTTGACGGGCTGCGCTACACGTGTAACAACATGCGACATATGTAGCGCGACAAGGCTGGAGTAACCGCATGTCTGCATCACCGCCCTCCCAGGCCGAGCTGGCCGTTCTCAAGCATCTCTGGAATGCCGGGCCGCAAAGCGCCCGCGAGGTGCAGGACGCGATCTCGGCCGATACCGGCTGGTCCTACTCCACCACGCGCACGCTGCTGACACGGATGACCGAGAAGGGGCTTATCCGCCGCAAGGATGTGCACGGCCTGTCGGTCTTCACGGCCAAGGTCGAGAAGGTCTCGATGATGAGCCGGATGATCCGCGAGTTTGCGGCCAATGTCCTGGACATGGACGGCCCGCTGCCCGGCACGGCCTTCGCATCGAGCCGTCTGTTCAGCGAGGAGGAAGCCGCGGCGCTGACCCGCCTGCTCGAACAGGCCGATGAAGCGGAGCGCGGGGAGGACGAGGCATGAGCGGCGGACTGCTTGACGCGCTCCTGCTCGGCGGCGGCCTGTCGGTCATTGCCAGCGGCGCGGCCTGGGCTCTCGCCCGGCTGCAGCGGCGCGGTGAGGCCGATACCGATATCGCGCTGTGGCGCGCGGCACGGCTGGTCGCCCTGCTGCCGGTGCCGCTGGCGGCCATCATCTTTGCCGTGCCGCAGACCGTGACCGCCGGCGGCGCAGCGCTGATTTTCGAACCGCAATTTGCCGAAGTGACAGAGCCGTTGCCGCTGGTAGTCGAGGCCGGCGGATTCGTGCTTCCGGCGCTGCCATCCCTGACCCAGACCATCCTGGCACTCTATCTGGCGGGTCTTGCGGTAAGCCTTGGCCTGGCGGGCCTGCGCCACCTGGCGCGCCGCCGCATGATTGCGGCCAGCCGTCCGGCCAGCCGCGAGGAACGTCGGCCACTCGAGGCGCTTGCCGAGGACATTGGCGTTCGTGCTCCGGAGATGCGGGTCGGGCCCGACACGGCTTCGCCCATCCTGACCGGCTGGCGGGGTGTCGTCCTGGTTCCGGCGGCAATGCTGTCGCGGGCCGATGCGCTGCGCTTCGCCCTGGCACACGAGCTGAGCCATCTGCGCCGTGGCGACGAGCGAGACCGTCTCCTCGGTGCCGCGCTGATCGCGCTCTTCTGGTTCAACCTGCCGCTTCGCTGGATCGAGCGGGAACTCAACGCGGCGCGGGAAATCGCCTGCGATCGCGACACGCTGGAGGCGCTGGGGGGCGCACGGCGCAAGGCCTATGCGGCCGCGCTGATCGAAACCATGCGGATCGCGGCGCCGCCGGCGTCTGCTTTCGGCCCTCACGACAGGAGACATCGTGAAATGCGGATCAAGGCCATCATGACTTCAACCGCCAGCCGGCGCGGCCGCGCGGCCTGGCTGGCTGCCACAATCCTTGCAGCCGGACTGCCGGTTGCCGGCGCCCAGGCGCTGATCACCGAGCGGCGCGTCGTCGCCGAGCCGGCCGAGCATGTTCAGCCCGAACAGGACGCGCAAGCGCCGATGCAGGCCGCTTTTGCGGCCCAGCAGGACGAGGACTGGCAGGCCTCCATCGACCAGCTCACTGCGATCGCCGATGCGCCCGGCAGCTCGGCCCATGACCAGGCGATCGTACTGCAGATGCGTGGCCGGGCTCACTATGAACTCGGTCAGACGGACGCCGCGATTGCCGACTGGCAGGGCGCGATCAATACGGGCGCCATGGATGAAGATGGCAACCGTAATATGCGCATCAATATCGCCCAGCTGATGATCGCTGACGGCAATGCCGAGGCCGGCGCGGAAGCGCTTGAGGCTGCGCTCGGCGAGGACGAGCCCGATCTGCGCTTCATGCGGATGCTGGCCCAGGCCTATGGCCATGCCGGGCGTTTCGAGGACGGTCTGGGCTATGCCCGTGCGGTCTATTCCGACGATCCGGCCGAGGGCAATTACCACCTGCTCTACTACTATCTCCAGGAATTGGGGATGGAGCGCGAGCTGGCTGAGCTGATCGCGCTGCAGGAAGAGCGCGCGACGTCCGGCGAACCCAAGATCAATCGCCGCGAGGCTCCGGTCGCACCGGTGGCGGCCGAACCCTCGCCCGAGCCGCACCCGGCGCCGCATGCCGAACCCGCTTCCGAGCCCAGCCCGGTGCGCCAGGTCCGGCCGGCACCGCAGGCTGAACCCCGCGCCGAGCCGCGTCCCGTCATGGCCCCGGCCCCGTCTCTGACCCATCGCGTGGCGCATGGCCGGATCAGCAGCCGCTATGGCGACCGTCCGGCCCGTCCGGCGGGAGCCCAGCAATTCCATCATGGCGTCGACATCGCGGCCGATCGCGGCACGCCGATCGTGGCACCGGGACCGGGCGTGGTCGTGCATGCGGCCGCCGGCTTCAACGGCGAGGCTGCCTGGGGCAATACGGTTGCGATCGATCACGGCAATGGCTGGCAGACGGTCTATGCCCACATGGAAGGGTTTGACGTCTCGGTCGGCGACCGCGTGTCCTCCGGCCAGCAGATCGGCCGTGTCGGCTCCACCGGCCGCTCGACCGGACCCCACGTCCATGTCGAGCTGCACCGGAACGGCCAGCGGATCGATCCGGCCGAGTATCTTCCGGGCCTGCGCTAGCGTCCGGTCTGCACGCCGTGCTGTCATGGTGTAGGATGTGCCTCATCATGGCAGCATGGATAGGACATAGGGATGCCATTGGTGCATCATTCATGTCGCACGGTTTTACTCGGCGCGCTGGGCCTGCTGGCGGCTTGCGCGCAGACACCGCGGCCGCCTGAGACAGAGGCGACATTCCCGGCCGGGATCGCCGTCCCCGGCGCGGAAACCGGGGAAGCCGCGCCCGCGGCAACCGCGGGGAGTGTCCTGTTCAGCTATCCCGTCGTGTCCGGCATCGTCTATTCCGGCTTCGGTGCCGCCCGCAGCGGCGGGCGGTATCATTCCGGCATCGACATCTCCACACAGTACGGAACCCCGGTCCGCGCCGCCGGCGCCGGTGAGGTGATCCATGCCGGTTTCGGCTATCAGGGATCGGCGGCCTGGGGCCGTACGGTCGTGATCGACCACGGCCGGGGCTGGATCACGCTCTATGCCCATCTCTCGGCCGTCCATGTCGCAACCGGCGACCATCTCGACGGTGGCGAGCATATCGGCGATGTCGGCACGAGCGGCAATGCGACCGGACCTCATCTGCATGTCGAAGTGCGCCAGGACGGTGTTGCCCGCGATCCATCCCGGCATATTCCGGGCATCGGCAGCGGCTCCTGACGCCCTGCGACAGGATGGCGCTGCGCGTGCTCGCTTGCTGTGCCGGCCCGGGTGCAGTATGCGGAATGCGACTTAGTTGCATTCTCCGGCGGTGCCCAGGCGCGTATGTCCCAATCCACCATCCAGATCTGGTCCTGGTTGCACAAATGGTCGAGCCTGGTGTGCACGCTCTTCCTTCTGATGCTGTGCGTCACCGGTCTGCCGCTGATCTTCCATCACGAGATCGAACACCTTACCGGCGAGGAATACGTCATGCCGGACCTGCCCGGCGATGACGGGCTGGAAAGCCTCGACACGGTGCTCGCCGAAGCGCTGGCCTCGCGGCCCGGCGAGGTCGGCCTGTTCATGAGTTTCGACGAGGACCGGCCGGTGGTGAATGTCACCTCGGGCCCGGCCTATGACGCGCCGGAACGGCAGATGACGCTGATGTCGCTGGACTGGCGTTCGGCGGACTTCGTGCCGCCGCCGGTGGAGGAGGGGATCATGGCGGTGATCCTCCAGCTGCATATCGACATGTTCCTGGGCCTGCCGGGGAAGTTCTTCCTGGGGGCGATGGGCGCGCTCTTTGTTGTCGCCATCGTGTCCGGCGTCGTGCTCTACGCGCCCTTCATGCGCAAGCATGATTTCGGCACGCTGCGGGTGTCCAGAAGCCGCCGGGTGAAATGGCTCGACTGGCACAATCTCCTCGGCATCGTCACCCTGGCCTGGGCGAGCGTGGTCGGGCTGACCGGCGTCATCAACGCCTTCTCCGAACCGATCACCGCGACCTGGCAGGCGACCCAGCTGGGCGAGATGACGGCGGGCTATCGCGAGGCCGAACCGCCGGCCGAGCCGGGCTCGATCCAGGGCGCGGTCGACGCGGTCACGACAGCCGCGCCGGGAATGCGGGTGCAGTTCGTGGCCTTCCCGGGCGGGCTCTATTCCACCGATCATCACTATGCGGTCTTCCTGCAGGGCGCGACGCCGCTGACCAAGCGCCTGCTGACGGTCGGCCTGGTGGACGCGGTGACCGGCGAGCTGACCGATATCCGCCCCATGCCCTGGTACATGCAGGCGCTGCTGCTCTCGCAGCCGCTGCATTTCGGCGATTATGGCGGCCTGCCGATGAAGATCCTCTGGGCGCTGCTCGATCTGGTGACGATCGTGGTGCTCGGCTCGGGTGTCTATCTCTGGCTCGCCCGCCGCAAGCGGCCGGTGCGCACGCTGATGGCGGAGGCCGGGGCATGAGCCGCGCNGCCGCCACACCCCGCCGCCGCAGCCTGGGCGCGATCTTTGTCATTCCTGCGCTGATCGGCTGTCTCAGCCTGATCGGTCTTGTCAGTGCGCTGGCCGGCGACGGTCTCAGCGACGTCCTCTCCTGGGCCGGCCTCGCCGTGCCCCTGATCGCCATCGTCTGGGCCCGGTCCCGGCGGCGGCAATGACCTCCCCCAAGAAGAAGACAGAAAGCTCACACCCATGACCTTCCGCTCCCTCTGCCTCGCCGCGACCGCCATCGGTGCCGTTGCCGCAGCGCCCGCTTTCGCCCAGACCGCCGATGAGGATGTCATTATCGTCACGGCGCCGGACTATGTGCCGCTCGGCTCGGAAGCCGCCAACAAGACCGGCATGCCGCTGATCGAGACGCCGCAATCGGTCTCGCTGATCTCGCGCGACCAGATCGACCTTCTCGACTGGAACAATCTCTCCCAGACCGTGCGCTATGTGGCCGGTGTGACGGGCGAGAATTACGGCCCGGACATGCGCGTCGACTGGCTGACCATGCGCGGTTTCGAACCGGTGCAGTTCCTGGACGGCACGCGCGGCTCGATCGGCTCGATCGCCAATACCGGCCTCGATCTCTACGGCGCGGAAGACGTGCGCATCCTGCGCGGCCCGTCGGCCGCGCTCTACGGTCTCACCCCGCCGGGCGGTCTGGTCGATATCGTCTCGCGCCGTCCGCGTGAGGAATTCGGCGGCGAGATCGGTGTGGAAGTCGGCAATCAGGATCTCTGGCAGATCAATGGCGACGTCACCGGCGCCCTGTCGGACACGGTCTCGGCGCGCCTGACGGGCCTCTACCGCGAAGGCGGCAGCCAGACGCGCGGTGTCGATACCGACCGCACCTATATCGCACCGGCCCTGACCTGGCAGGCCTCGCCGCGCACCACGCTGACCCTGCTGGCCTATTATCAGGATGACGGCATCTATGGTGACGGCATGGGCTTTTTCCCGTCCCAGGGCACGCTGACGCCCAATCCGAACGGGCCGATCCCGGTCGACGCCAATCTGGGCGAGACCCGCTATAACCGCTTCGAGCGCGAGCATTACGGCGCCGGCTATGAGTTCTCCCACGAATTCGACGGCGGCATCACGCTCACCCAGAACCTGAAATACACGGATCTGGAATCCATCCAGCGCGGCATTGGCGGCAATGGTTTCGTCGATGCCGATTTCGACGGCACGCCGGATGATTACCGCACGGTGAGCCGCTACTCCTTCTCCTTCGACGAGGATGTCGACACGCTGTCGGTGGATACGCGGCTGGCGGGCACCTTCACCACCGGCGCGATCGAGCATGATCTGACCGGCGGTCTGGACTGGCGCGAGTACGACTATATCGGCGCCTCGGCCTTCTCCTTCGCCGGCATCCCGACCATCGACATCTATGATCCGGTCTATGGCCACACCATTGCCGACCTGCCGACTGCGCCCTTCGACAGCACCCTGCAGCAGCAGACCGGTCTCTACTTCGTCGACCAGGCGCGGCTGGACAACTGGATCGCCACGCTGACCGTGCGTCATGACTGGGTGAACACCGAACAGCGCCTGGCCGGTACCGATCGCGACGATGACGACACGTCCTGGACGGCGGGCCTTGCCTACCGGTTCGACAATGGCCTCGTGCCCTACGTCTCCTGGGCAAGCAGCTTCCAGCCGGCGGCCGGTTCCGACCGCAATGGCGTGGCCTTCGACCCGACGCGCGGCGAGCAGGTGGAAGCCGGTGTGAAATACCAGCCGGATCTGGGTCCGGACACGCGCGTCTTCGCGACGGCGGCGGTCTATCGCCTGGTGCAGGACAATGTGCTGACGCCGGATCCGCAGAACGCTGCGGGCGAGAGCTTCCAGGTGCAGACCGGTGAAGTGGAAGTCTCCGGCTTCGAGGTCGAATTCGTCGGCCGTTTCCGCGAGCGTCTGAGCCTCAATGCCGCCCTGACCTGGACCGACAGCGAAGTCACCCGCTCCAACGGTCCGGACCTGGGCGCCGAACTGCCGGTCGTGCCCGGCTTCCAGGCCTCCGCCCTGGCCGACTACACGATCCAGGAGGGCCGGCTTGCCGGCCTCGGCGCCTCGCTGGGCGTGCGCTACATGGCTGAAAGCGCCGGCAATCTGCCGTCCNCCTGGACGCCGGAAGTCTACACCAACCCGTCCGTCNCCCTGTTCGACGGTTCGGTGCACTATGACTATGCCGACTGGCGTGTGGCGGTCTCCGGCTCGAACCTGTTCGACGAGACCTATGTCGCCCGCTGCTACTCCGCCGTGAACTGCTTCTACGGCGCTCCGCGCACCGTGCGCGCGAGCGTGACACGGCGGTTCTAGAAAGATCGTGCCGGCTTCTGCCGGCACGCTCCAAACCGTCATTCCGGCGAAAGCCGGAACCCAGGTCGCAGAGCGGGGCGGGGGCTTTCCTGGAAAAAGCCGGCCTTGTGATCTGGGTCCTGACTTTCGTCAGGATGACGGTTTGTGGGTGGGTCTTTCTTCCCCATGAAATGGGGAAGTGGGCCGATGCGCAGCATCGGGTCGATGGGGGCCGCCGCAGGCGGCGTGCCGGGGCGTGTCGCCGGCATTCCGCCTTCGCTGCGCTCCGGCGGCCCCTCCACCGCTTCGCGGTCCCCCTCCCCGCAAAGCGGGGAGGAAAGGCGCACCAAAAAAACGGCGCCCATCGGGCGCCGTCTTGCATTCATCGCGATGTCGCCGGGGCCTAGCCGCCCCAGCTCACATTCATGATCTCGTAGCTCTTCAGGCCCCCCGGGGCGTTGACCTCGATGACGTCGCCCACCTCCTTGTTGATCATCGCGCGGGCGATGGGGGAGGAGATGGAGATCTTGCCGGACTTCACGTCCGATTCGTCGTCGCCGACGATCTGGTAGGTGGCTTCCTCTTCGGTGTCTTCATCGAGCACCGTGACGGTCGCACCGAACTTCACCGTGTCACCGGACATCTTGGCGATATCGATGACCTGGGCGCGCGCCAGCTTGTCCTCGAGTTCCTGGACCCGGCCCTCGATATAGCCCTGGCGTTCCTTGGCCGCGTGATACTCGGCGTTTTCCGACAGGTCGCCGTGTTCGCGCGCTTCGGAGATCGCGGCGATCACCGCCGGGCGTTCGACGGATTTGAGGTGTTTCAGCTCTTCGTCGAGGGCTTTATGCCCTGCGACGGTCATCGGGATCTTGTTCATACGACCACTTATCTTCGGGAGTGGAAGGCAGGCTAGCCTCCACGAAGTTGACCATCAAGAGTAGGTCTGCAGGGCCACAGGTTCAAGCGCTCCTTCATCGATGCGGCGCAAGGACAGAATTGCGGCGCGCGCGGCCGAGGCCGTCGTGTAGCACGGGATGCGCATGTCCAGGGCGGTGCGGCGAATCGAATAGCTGTCCAGATGCGACTGGCGGCCCTCGGTGGTGTTGAAGATCAGCTGGACTTCGCCGTTTTTCATCAGGTCGACAATGTGCGGCCGGCCCTCGAACACCTTGTTGACGCGGGTCACCGGCACGCCGGCATCCTCGAACACGGTGGCGGTGCCCGCAGTGGCGAGAATCTTGAAGCCGAGCATCACCAGCACGCGCGCCGGCTCCACCATGGCGGCCTTGTCGCCCTCGCGCAGCGAGATGAAGACGCCGCCCGAGCGCGGCAGTTTCACGCCGGCGCCCAGCTCGGCCTTGGCGAAGGCGGCCTCGAACATGGTGTCGATGCCCATCACCTCGCCGGTCGAACGCATTTCCGGGCCCAGAACCGGGTCGACGCCCGGGAAGCGGGCCCAGGGCATCACCGCTTCCTTGACCGAGATGTGCTTGGGCGCCGGATCCTTCAGGCCGAAATCCTTCAGCCTGGCGCCGGCCATCACCTTGGCGGCGATCTTGGCGACCGGCTGGCCGATGGCCTTGGCGACGAAGGGCACGGTGCGCGAGGCGCGCGGATTGACTTCGAGCACGTAGATCTCGCCGCCCTTGACCGCGAACTGCACGTTCATCAGGCCTTTCACGCCGATGGCCTTGGCCATCGCAACGGCTTCGGCCTTCAGCTCGTCGACCATTTCCTTGGAGAGCGAATAGGGCGGCAGCGAGCAGGCGCTGTCGCCGGAGTGGACGCCGGCTTCCTCGATGTGCTGCATCACGCCGGCCACCCAGACATCCTCGCCGTCGCAGATTGCGTCGACATCGACCTCGTCGGCATCTGTGAGATAGCGGTCCAGCAGGAGCGGGGACTTGCCGGAGACGTGCACGGCCTCGCGCAGATAGCGGTCGAAACTGTCGATCTCGCGGATGATTTCCATTGCCCGGCCGCCCAGCACATAGGAGGGGCGCAGCACCAGCGGGAAGCCGAGCTTCTCGGCTTCGGCGCGCGCCTGTTCTTCGGAAGAGGCGATGGCGTTGGGCGGCTGTTTCAGGTTCAGCCGGTCCAGCAGGTCCTTGAAGCGCCAGCGGTCTTCGGCCAGGTCGATGGCGTCCGGCGCGGTGCCGAGGATCGGCACGCCTTCCGCTTCCAGTTCGCCGGCGATCTTCAGCGGGGTCTGGCCGCCATACTGGACGACCACGCCCAGCAGCTCGCCCTTGGAGCGCTCGGTCTCGATCAGCTCCAGCGTGTCCTCGAGGGTCAGCGGTTCGAAATACAGGCGGTCGGCGGTGTCGTAATCGGTCGAGACGGTTTCCGGATTGCAGTTCACCATGATCGACTCGATGCCCATCTCGCCGAAGGCGAAAGCGGCATGGCAGCAGCAATAGTCGAACTCGATGCCCTGGCCGATCCGGTTCGGGCCGCCGCCGAGAATGATGGCTTTCTTCGCATCCGAAGGATCGCTCTCGCAATCCGCCGTTTCGCTGCCGAAGGCCGGGGTCTCGTAGGTGGAATACATGTAGGGCGTCGCGGCGAAGAATTCGGCGGCGCAGGTGTCGACCCGCTTGAACACCGGCCGCACGCCCAGGGCGCGGCGCGCCTTGCGCACATCGGCTTCCTCGCGCTTGACCAGCCTGGCCAGACGGGCGTCCGAGAAGCCCATGGCCTTGAGATTGCGGAAGCCTTCGGCGGTTTCCGGCAGGCCCAGCGTGGCGACGTCTTCCTCGGCGTGAACGATCGCCTCGATCTGGCGCAGGAACCAGGGTTCATAGAGCGAGGCCGCGCGCACTTCCTCGACGCTCAGGCCTTCGCGGAAAGCCTGGGCGATGACGCGCAGACGGTCCGGCGTGGCCACCGACAGGGCGGCGCGCACGGCTTCCTTGCGGGCATCCTCGCTGGTGGCTTCCTCGACGCCGGGAATGTCGACCTCGTCGAAACCGGTCAGGCCGGTTTCCATCGACCGCAGGGCCTTCTGCACGCTTTCCGCAAAGGTGCGGCCGATCGACATGGCTTCGCCGACCGACTTCATCGAGGTGGTCAGGCGGTTGTCGGCACCGGGATATTTCTCGAAGGCAAAGCGCGGGATCTTGGTGACGACATAGTCGATGGTCGGCTCGAACGAGGCCGGGGTGGCGCCGTCGGTGATGTCGTTGGCGATCTCGTCGAGCGTGTAGCCGACGGCCAGCTTGGCGGCGACCTTGGCGATCGGGAAGCCGGTGGCCTTGGAGGCCAGGGCCGAGGAGCGCGACACGCGCGGGTTCATCTCGATCACGACCATGCGGCCGTCTTCCGGATTGACCGCGAACTGCACGTTCGAACCGCCGGTCTCCACACCGATCTCGCGCAGCACGGCCAGCGAGGCCGAGCGCATGATCTGGTATTCCTTGTCGGTGAGGGTGAGGGCCGGCGCCACGGTGATCGAGTCGCCGGTATGCACGCCCATCGGATCGATATTCTCGATCGAGCAGACGATGATGCAGTTGTCGGCCTTGTCGCGGACGACTTCCATCTCGAATTCCTTCCAGCCGACAATGCTCTCCTCGACGAGGATTTCATCGACCGGCGAGGCATCGAGACCGGTTTTGCAGATCGCCTCGTATTCCTCGACATTGTAGGCGATGCCGCCGCCCGTGCCGCCCAGGGCGAAGGAGGGGCGGATGATCGCCGGCAGGCCGATCTCCGGCAGCACGGCTTCGGCTTCCGCCATGGTGTGAACGGTGCGCGAGCGCGGGCTTTCCAGGCCGATCTTGTCCATCGCGGCGCGGAAGCGTTCGCGGTTTTCCGCCTTGTCGATCACGTCCGCCTTGGCGCGGAGAAACGTGACCAGCGCTTCCGGCGGGTCGTCGTTTGCGAGCAGCATAGTCGCCCGGTACGACC
>PANX01000020.1 GCA_002707795.1 Maricaulis sp. | reverse complement strand
GGCCCGGCTCGAGCCGGGAGAGCGTGCGCGAGGCGCAACCGACGAGATAGCCGACGCCGTTGACGTCGATCACCGCTTCGTCGGCGCCGACGGCCTCGACGATACCCTTGAGCATGCCGATCATGCTGCGCTCCCGATGCTGGCGGCCTTGCGATGATGGGCGTGACAGATGGCGACCGCCAGCGCGTCGGCCGCATCGGCCTTTGCTTTCGTGCCCGGCAGGAGCACACCGACCATCGCCGCCACCTGATCCTTGCCGGCCCCGCCGGTTCCCACGACGCTCTTCTTCACGAGCCGCGCCGCATACTCGCTGACCGGTAGCCCCGCGCGAGCCGGTGCGAGCAGCGCCGCTGCCCGGGCATGACCCAGCTTCAGCGCAGATGCAGCGTTCGCCGCCATGAAGGCTTCCTCGATCGCCGATTCATCCGGCCGGTACTCGGCCACAAGATCTGTCACGGCCTGGAAAATGTGATCGAGCCGCACGGAGAGCGCCGCCTCGGTCGGCGGGGTCACGACGCCGTGCGCGACCGCGCTCAGCCGCGTGCCGTCCGCACGGATGATGCCCCATCCCATCCGGCGCAATCCGGGATCGATACCGAGAATAGTGACCGCTGCTGACATTCCGCCCCCTGTTTGCACCAGACTTAGCACCATCCTGCAAACCGGAACAAGCCGTGAACGCAAGCCTCTCGATATGCGAATGAGACGCACAAATGATCGCGAGTGAAAATTAATAGCAATTACTTTGCGAAACACTCTCACAAAAACTTCCAAGCCGTTGTTTTGCATTGTAAATTAATTGACGCATTTCGTTTGACCGGATCAGCCTGGCAGAGGAAGATTATCGAGGCACGTTGCGTGTGCAGGGCAGTCTGCATGGCAATTGCGCTGGTGATGAGCAGACAGCCGGAACGCCGCCCTTATATTTGGCGGACGCTTGTATCCGGCGGGCGCGCATCGGATCCGCGCGAGCGGACAGAGGGACAGGGCGGCCCCTGGGGAGGGGTCGCAAAAGGCAGGGGAGCCGACATGGCCAAAAAAGGAAAGCTGAGCCGCCGTTCATTCCTGGCGCGCGTTGCAGGTGCTGCCGCGATGACAGGCGCCGCCTCGATCGTGACGGGTGGCGCACAGGCCCAGAACTATACGGGACGGACCGACAGCGATACGGGCAGCTATGCCGACCGGGCCGGCTATGGCCGTACCGGCCTGACCGACAGCGATACCGGTCCGAATGCCGACCGCGCAGGCTATGGCCGCGGCGGGTCGCGCACCACGGGCATCACCGACAGCGATACCGGCGCCTATGCCGACCAGGCGGGTAATGGCCGCGGCAGCTCCGGCAACAGCTGGACCGATGCCGACAGCGGGTCCTGCGCCGACCCGGGTGGACGCGGACGCGGTCCGGTGCGCAACGGCACGACCGACAGCGACACCGGCTCCTGCGCCGATGCCGCGGGCCGCGGCCGTCCCGGCTACTGACCGGGAGGCGGCAGACCATGGCCAGGCGCGGTAAACTCAGCCGGCGCTCCTTCCTGACCCGGGTTGCCGGCGCGGCGGTCTCCGTCGGCGCCGTCGGAACGGTCACGGGCTGCGCCACGACCGGCTATTCCGACAGCGATCCCTATGATCCCGTTGGCGGCGGACGCGGCTATCGCGGCGGCGGCATCACTGACAGCGATACCGGCCGCTATGCAGACCCGCCCGGCCAGGGCCGCGGCGGCGGCATTACCGACCGGGATACCGGCCGCTATGCCGATCCGGTCGGACAGGGCCGCGGCTCCGGGATCACCGACAGCGATACGGGCAGCTATGCCGACCCGCCCGGCGCCGGACGCGGCAGCACGGGGATCACCGACAATGACAGCGGTCCCTATGCCGACCCGGCCGGCCGCGGGCGCGGCGGTTACGGTTCCGGCATCACGGACAGCGATTCAGGGCGTTATGCCGACCCGCCCGGCAACGGCCGGGGCGGTAGCGGCGGCTATAATTCCGGTTGCACCGACAGCGATACGGGCAGCCATGCCGACCCGGTCGGCAATGGCCGCTATTGCTGATCCCTGACGTTTCGGCTTCCCCTCTCCCCGGTTCTCGCTTCTGACGCGGAGTCCCATCGCCATGTCCCGCCCTGCCTGGCTGGCCGACCCGATCGCCAGCCTCATTGCTCCGTTCGACGCGGAGACCTTTTTTCGCGAATATCACGAGCACAAGGCGCTGATCGTCCACCGGGACGATCCGGCGCGCTATGAAGGCCTGCTCTCGATCGACCGCATCGACGCGATTGTATCCTCGCGCGATCTGCGCGCCGGATCACTGGACATGGCACGCTCGGAGCCGCCGGTGCGGCCGGACGACTTCACCTTCGAGACCGGCTATATCGATCCCGGCGGCGTGGCCGACCAGTACCGTCGCGGCGCGACCATCATCCTGCCACAGCTGCACCTCGCCGATCCGGTGCTCGGCGAGTTCTGCCGCGCCATGGAGGCGCTGCTCTCCTGCCATGTGCAGACCAATATCTATCTCACGCCGCCGCACAATCAGGGCTTCCGTACCCATTACGACGATCACGACGTCTTCGTGCTGCAGGTGTCCGGCGAGAAGTACTGGCGCCTGTACGACACCCCCGTCGAGAATCCCTATCGCGGCGAAGGCTTCCGCCCGGACGACCACAAGGTCGGGGAACCGGTGGAGGAGTTTGTCCTGAAGGCCGGCGAATGCGCCTATGTCCCGCGCGGTCTGATGCACGACGCCTCGACCCACGGCGACGAACCCTCCCTGCACATTACACTCGGACTGATCGTGAAGACCTGGGCCGATCTGATGCTGGAAGCGGTGTCCGAAGTGGCGTTGCGCCATCCGGCTTTCCGCCGCTCCCTGCCCGTCGGCTATGCCCGTCCGGACTTCGACCGGAGCGAAGCCCAGTCGCATTTTGCGAGCCTGGCAGAAACCCTTTCGCGCGAAGCCAGGCTGGACGAGGCGATGGATCTGTTCGCCGACAGCTTCATCCGTTCCCGCATGCCGGATGTCCGCGGCGCGATTTCAGGTTTTGCTGCTCCCTCGGAGCCGGGACAGACCTTCCGGCTTCGCCCCTTCGTGCCCTGGCGCCTGGCTGGCGATGGCGACGATGTGGTGATCGTGACGGCGGGCGGGGAAGGTCGCCGCCCGGCAGCCGCCGAGCCGGGCCTGCACACACTGCTCGATGGCGGAACGGTCTCGCTGGAAACGTTCGCCGATCTGGATCCGGACGCCGCGCGCGACACGCTGGGCAAATTGCACGCCTTCGGTCTGATCGTCCCCGGCGAGGCCTGATACCTCAGGTCATAATTCAGTACCGGAGTTCGCCTTGCAGGGGATACAGCTCTGACTCTACATGCGGCCCCTGCGCACGGCCCGCGACTGTCGGGGCGTGCGATTCCTGTGGCGAACCGGCGAGCGCATGCGTCTGAGACTGACCCTCATCCTGATCGGCTGCCTGGCCGCGTTCACCCTGTTATGGTCGATGTGGCCCTCGCCCATCAGCCCGGCCTACTGGGACGAACCGGCTGCGCCGGAGATGACCGGCGCTCTGGAGCCCGATGGCGCGCTGGCCGATGCCGTCGCCATCGATGTCGGCCTGCCGGGAAGCGGCGAGGGTATCGCCGTATCCGACACCGGTACCATCTACTACGGCACCGCTGACGGCCGCGTCATGCGTCTCATGCCGAACGCCGACAACGAGACGGAGACGGCACTGGAGGTCGCGCAGGTCACGGAAACCCTGATCCTCGGTCTCGACTGGATCGCGCCGGACGTTCTGGGTGTCGCAGCTATTTCGGGCCTTTATGCGCTTGATGTGGAGACCGGGCACTACACGCTTGTCAGCTCCGGAGCGCCTGCGCACCCGTTCGGCTATGTGAACGATCTGGCTGCCGCGCCGGACGGCCGGATTTTCTTCACCGACTCCTCCACGCGGTGGGGCCATGACAGCGATCGGGACCGCTATCGCCACGACATGCTGGAAAACCGTCCCAGCGGTGCGCTCTATGTCTGGGATCCGGCCACCCACCAGACCCGGCTCGTGCGCAGCCGTCTGCATTATCCCAACGGGATCGAACTGGCGCCGGACGGCCGCTCGGTCCTGGTGGCCGAGACCTTCCGCTACCGCATCGTGCGGATCTGGATCGACGGACCGGAAGCGGGCAGCAAGGACATCTTCGCCGAAAATCTGCCCGGTCTGCCCGACGGGCTGGCGACGGACAGCCGGGGCCGGCTGCTCGTCACCATGCCGTCGCCGCGCGTACCGTTGCTCGGCTTCCTGCATCGCCATCCGCGCATCACGCAATTGCTGATGAAAGTGCCGGAATGGCTGCGCCCCGGCGCCGTTCCCGCACGCGCCTTCATTCTAGTGCTCGACACCGAAACCGGAGAGGCGCTGGACAGCTGGCACGATCCCGATGGACGCCTCGGCTATCTGTCCAACACGGTCCAGGCGCCGGATGGAGACTTATGGATCGGCACGACGGATCGCGGACATCTGGTCCGGTTCTCTCCGGACCGGCCGGACACCGCCGGCGATACCGGCGCACCGGTATCGCTCGACGACTGACCGCTGCGTAGTCGCAAAAGCCGCTAGCCCCGCACCAGGCCCCGCGCAGCCGCTGCAATCGCGCCGGCCGTGATACCGAAGTGTTCGTACAGCGTCTCGGCCGGCGCACTGGCGCCGAAACCGTTCATGCCGACGAACGCCCCGCCACGGCCGATCACGGCATCCCAGCCATAGCGCAGCGCCGCTTCTGCCGCGACACAGGGAACGCCCTGCGGCAGCACCGCGTCCTGATAGCCGGCATCCTGGGCCAGGAAACGCTCGACACAGGGCGCGGACACCACACGTGCAGCGATGCCCTCGCCGGCCAGCGTTGCGGCGGCGTCGACGGCCAGCGACACTTCCGATCCCGTCGCGATCAGCAGCACATCGGGCGCGCCATCGCTGTCGACCAGGGTATAGGCGCCGCGCGCCGACAGATTCTCGGCACCATCGTCAGAACGCAGATGCGGAAGTTTCTGGCGCGACAGGGCCAGCACGGTCGGGCCGTCGAGACGTGTCAGCGCGGCTTCCCAGGCCTCGGCGGTTTCCAGCGCATCGCAGGGGCGGAAGACCTCGACATTGGGAATGGCGCGCAGCGCAGCCAGCGTTTCCACCGGCTGGTGGGTCGGACCATCCTCGCCCAGACCGATCGAGTCGTGGGTCATCACATAGATGACCGGCTGCTGCATCAGCGCCGACATGCGGATCGACGGGCGGCAATAGTCGGAGAACACCAGGAAGGTCGCCACGTGCGGGCGGAAGCCGCCATGCAGCGACATGCCGTTGGCGCAGGCTGCCATGCCGTGTTCGCGCACACCGAAATGGATGTACTGGCCGGCATAATCGCCCGCCTTCACCACACCGACATCCGGCGTCTTGGTGAGGTTGGATCCGGTGAGGTCGGCCGAACCGCCCACCAGGCCCGGCCAGTCGCCGATGATGGCGCCAAGGGCCTGGCCGGAAGAAGCACGCGTTGCCAGGGCCGGCTTGTCTTCCGCCACCTTCCGGCGCCATGCGGCCAAAGCGGCCAGCTCGGCTTCGCCCGGTTCACCGGACAGCTGGGCAACAAAAGCGTCCGCCAGGTCGTGGTCGGCCAGGCGATCACGCCAGGCAGCGTGCGCGTCCGGAGAACCGGCGGCGCGCCAGGCGTCCAGGATGTCGGACGGCACTTCGAAGGCCGGGTGATCCCAGCCCAGCGCCTTGCGCGCGCCTGCGATCTCGTCCGGCCCCAGCGGCGAGCCGTGGCTGCCGGCGGTGCCGGCCTTCGTCGGCGCGCCATAGCCGATCGTCGTGCGGCAGGCGATCAGGACCGGCTTGTCGTTCGTCTTCGCCGCCTCGAGCGCCGCGTCGATCGCCTCCATGTCGTGACCGTCGATGCGCGACACGGCCCAGTTGGCCGCCTCGAAGCGCTTGAGGACATCGGTCGACTCGGAAAGCTGCGTCGGGCCGTCGATCGAGATCTCGTTGTCGTCCCACAGAACGCAAAGACGGTTCAACCCGAGATGGCCGGCCAGCGAGATCGCCTCGTGGCTGATGCCTTCCTGCAGGTCGCCGTCCGACGCGATGACCCAGGTGCGGTGATCGACGAGATCGTCGCCATAGCGGGCATTCATCATGCGCTCGGCCAGCGCCATGCCGACCGACATGGAGATGCCCTGCCCCAACGGCCCGGTCGTTGCCTCGACGCCCGGCGTGTGGCCGTATTCCGGATGGCCGGCGGTCAGCGAGTCGAGCTGACGGAACTGCTTGATCTGATCCATCGTCATGTCCTCGAACCCGGTCAGGTGGAGGAGCGAGTAGAGCAGCATCGAGCCGTGGCCCGCGGACAGCACGAAACGGTCGCGATCGGCCCAGGCCGGTGCCGCCGGATCGAACTTCATATGACGCGACCAGAGAACGGTCGCCACGTCGGCCATGCCCATCGGCATGCCGGGATGGCCCGAATTGGCCGCCTGGACGGCATCCATGGACAGGGCACGGATGGCGTTCGCCATCGCCGTGAGCGAGGTTCCGTTCGGTGCTTTCATGCGGCGATCTCCACTGGTCGGCCGGTCGGACACCGGCGCGCGATCGCCGGCACTAGTCCTGTATCAGACCCGTACGGGCAAGAAGGGCACGAGTCGAGGCGTCATACTCGGATATCTCGCCGTCCAAAATCCCCTTGGTCAGAACTTTTCCCAGCTCGACGCCCCATTGATCGAAAGGATTGATCTCGTACATCACGCTCTCGACGAAAACCTTGTGCTCATGCAAGGCGATAAGCGCGCCGAGCGTGCGGGCTGACAGATCGTCGAGCAAGAGCGTATTTGACGGACGCCCGCCCGGCATGGACTTGTGCGCGGCCAGCAGCGGCTCGGCCTCGGGATCGACCTGCCGGCCGTCCAGCAAGGCCGCGCCCTGGGCCGCCATATTGGCCGCCAGCGCCCGTTCGCGCGGATCGGAACTGGCGAAATGCCGGGCGATGCCGATGAAGTCGACCGGCACGACATCCCTGCCCTGATGCAGCCACTGGAAGAAGGAGTGCTGGATCTCGGTGCCGTTGCCGCCCCAGACAAGCGCCCCGCCGGGCGTCGGCCCCGGGCGATTGTCCAGCGTCACGGACTTGCCGAGCGATTCCATCTCCAGCTGCTGGAAATAGTCGGCCAGCTTGCCCAGGCGCGCCGAATAGGCGGCGACGCAACGGCTGGGATAGCCCAGTGCCACCCGGTTCCACACATCGATCAGCCCCTTGAGGACCGGGATGTTCTCTTCCAGCGGCGCGACGGCAAAATGCGCATCCATGTCGCGGGCGCCGGCGCGGAAATCCTCGAACAGGTCGGGGCCCAGTCCGATCTCGAGCGCCAGTCCGACAGCGCTCCAGACCGAATAGCGTCCGCCCACCCAGTCCGGGAAATCGAACACATGCTCCGGTGCGATGCCGAACGCCCGCGCCTTGTCCGGTGCTGCGGAGGCGGCAACGAAATGGGCTCCGGCGCGTTCGGGCCCGACATGCCCTTCCAGCCAGTCGCGCGCGGCCTCGGCCGACATCAGCGTTTCCTGGGTCGAGAATGATTTCGACGCGACCACGAACAGGATGGCTTCCGGCTCGGCGCCCGATACGGCCTGTTTCAGATCGCTCGGATCGAGCGAGGCCACAAAGCGCAGCTCGGGCCCGTCACCGGCCAGATCCGACAGGGCATCTGCCACCAGCCGCGGACCCAGGTCAGATCCACCGATACCGATATTGATGACGCGGGCGATCGGCAGGCCTGAAGGCGCATAGTCTCCGGACCGGACAGTCTCCGCAAAAGCACGCGTCTGCGCCTGGGTCCTGTCGACGAGCTCGGCCTCCGGGGTGCCGGATATCCTGGCGCCGTGCCGGTAGGCCATGTGCAGGGCGGGACGATCCTCGGTCGGGTTCACGACACCGCCCGACAGGAGCTTGTCGCGCTGTTCTTCCAGCCCGGCTTCGCGGGCCGCCTTGAACAGCGCATTGAGCGCCGCCTCGTCGAGACGCTGCTTTGACGCGTCGAACTCTATGCCGGCAGCCCTGGCAAGCAGGCGGTTCGAACGCGTCTCGCCGCTGTCGGCGAGCGTGCGGAGCGAGACTTTGCCGAGGCGTTCGGCATGGGCGGCAAGGTCGGACGTCAACACCATGAATATCCCGTCATTCGGTCAGGTCGAGACCGTAGAGTTAGCGCTCCCATATGACAATATGAACTGCGCTCAGAGATGGCGTTCGACTTCCGCCAGAGCGCCGACGAGGTGATAGAGTGTCGAGGCGGGCATGCCCGATGCCAGATTCTCGCCGCCTGCGCCCCGCTTGTCGATCCAGCCGCCCGGAATGACACCTTCGAGATGCCAGCGAACCAGCGCGCCGCAGGCCTGGTCGAGTTCGCCGCGGCCGCCCGCGACAGCAGCCGCGCGGACCCATTCGGTCTGCATCCAGGTACGCGACCGGGCGTCGACGATATCGCCTTGCGCTGTCATGCCGGCCATCAGAAGGCCGGTCTGCACACTGCGCCCCTGCTCCATGGCCCGCCGGTAAAGCACCGGTCCGGCCGGATCCGCGGCCCGCTCGAGTAGGCGGGCGTGCTCGGCCAGCAGCCAGGTCCATTCACACCAGTGCCCCGGCTCGACATGGGCACCCTTTTCGCCATGCGGCTGCCAGTCGCGTTCAAAGAACTCAAGCAACAGCCCGGTCTCGGCCACAAAGAAGTGCCGGTCGAAAAGCCCCTTGATCGCGTCGATACGCGGCACCAGACCGGTCTCGCCGGTCAGCTCGTAAAGCGACAGCAAGGCCTCGAAGAGGTGCATGTGCGGATTTTGCCGGCGGGGCAGAAGCGGCGCCCCGATCGCCTCGCGGTAACCGCCATGACCGGCCGGCATGTGCGTGTCGAGAAAGGCCAGCGTCTCGTGTGCCATGTCGAGGAAGCGCACGGCGCCGGTTGCCTTCCAGACCCAGGCTGCCGCCAGGATGATGAAGGCATGATCGTAGAAGTCGCGCCGGCTGTCGGCGACACGGCCATCGTCATGAACCAGATGCACCCAGCCCGGCTGGCCGTCGGGCGACCGGGCAATCCGTGCCAGACGATCCAGGCCGGCTTCGGCCAGATCGGTGCGGTCAAGCCAGCCCTCGCAGGCTGCGCGCGCAAAGACATAGGCCTGACGGGCCTGGGCCCGCACGCGCCGGATATCGCCGGTTATGCCGGCGCCGTCCATGTCCAGCGTTTCGAAGAAGCCGCCATTATGCCGATCCCAGCCCCGCCCTGCCCAGAATGGCAGAGCCTGGCTGCGGCCCCAGTCAGCAAAACGGCGTGCATGCTCCATGGATGTCCCCGGCAAATCGCCTCCGAAAAGAGGTCCTATCAGCCCAGGGCGGCCATGTCCTCGTCGGAAACGTCGAAATTGGCGTAGACGTTCTGGACGTCGTCGCAATCTTCCAGCGCTTCCATCATCTTCATCAACGTCGCGACCTTGTCACCCGTGACCTCAATGAGGTTCTGCGGCTTCCAGATCAGCTTGGCCGAGGACGGGTCGTCGAACGTGCCCGACAGGGCTGTCACGACGTCCATCAGATCCTCGCGGGCCGTGTAGATGATGTGTTCGCCTTCCTCGTCCTCAGTACCGGCTTCGGAAGTGACATCCTCGGCGCCGGCCTCGATGGCGGCTTCCATCATCGTGTCCTCATCCGCCTTGGAGAGCGGGTAGCGGATCTCGCCGACATTATCGAACATGAAGGCGACCGAACCGGTCTCACCCATATTGCCGCCATTCTTGGCGAAGGCCGTGCGCACCTCGGCGGCCGCCCGGTTGCGGTTGTCGGTGGACACTTCCACGATCACGCCGATCCCGGCCGGACCGAAGCCTTCATAGCGGATGTCCTCGTAGGCTTCGCTGTCGCCGCCGGAGGCCTTGTCGATAGCACGCTGGATATTGTCCTTGGGCATCGACTGGCCCTTGGCATTGGCGATCGCCAGGCGCAGACGGGGATTTGCGTCGGGGTCCGGGCCGCCCATTTTCGCGGCAATCGAGATTTCCTTCGACAGACGCGAGAACAGCTTGGAGCGCAGCTTGTCCTGGCGCCCCTTGCGGTGCTGGATATTGGCCCATTTGGAGTGTCCGGCCATGGTGACAATCCCTCTTCCTGCGGATTCGAGGGTCACTGCATACTCAGATTGAACGGCGATGGCCACTGCTCACGACACACGAAGCGCGCGCCCGCACAGGGCCGGATTGCCCGTCAGAGCAGGTCTGCCCGCCCCCCGGCCTGCAGCGCTTCGACGATCGACTTGACCGACTGACTGGCCTCCCGGCGCGTCACCAGGACAGCATCGGCGGTTTCCACCACGACAAGATCGTCGACACCGATCACACCGACCTTCCGGCCCGTCGACAGAACGTAGCTGCCGCGCGTATCGACCAGATCGACATCGCCGCGCGTCACATTCCCCGCCGCGTCGCGCTCGGCGATATCCCACAGCGCCCCCCAGCCCCCGACATCCGCCCAGCCGATATCGGCCGGCACGACTGCCGCATTCTCCGTGCGCTCCATGACGGCATAGTCAAAGGAGATGGACGGGCAGGCGGAAAACGCCGCAGCGTCGAGCCGCAATGTCGACCGATCGCCGGCGGCCGCCTCGACGGCGGCCCGGCTGGCCGTCAGTACATCCGGGCAATGCTTCGACATCTCGGCGGCAAGATGACCGGCCCCGAACAGGAAGATGCCGGCATTCCAGTAATAGCCTCCGTCGGCCAGGAAGCCCCTGGCGCGCTCGAGGTCGGGCTTCTCGGTGAAAGCCCGGACGCGATAGCCGCCGTCCAGTGGCTCACCCCGGCGGATATAGCCATAGCCGGTTTCCGGCCGTTCGGGCTGGATACCGAATGTGATGATGTGTCCGTTCTCGGCAAGTCCGGCGCCGGTTGCGACCGCAGCCCTGAAGCCGGCCGCATCGCGAATGTGATGATCGGCCGGAAGCAAGAGGATCAGCGTGTCCTCGCCATGCTCGCGTCGAACCAGCTCGGCGGCCACTGCCGCGACCGGGGCCGTATTCCGCCCCACAGGCTCCACCACGAGGCGGACGGCGCCGGCGTCCATCGCCTCGAGCTGCGATCGGGCCAGATCGCACTGCCGCTCGTTGAGCACGACGATGGGCGGCTCGAAACGATAGTGCTCATCCGCGCCACTGACCCGGCGGACGGTTTCCTGCAGCATCGTCCGGTCGGAAACCAGTGCGTGGAGCTGTTTGGGATGCGCGGTGCGCGAGAGCGGCCAGAGCCGCGTACCGGAGCCGCCGGACATGATCACTGGTACGATACGGGTCACGCGCTCCCCCGGAAGTTTCCTGCGGCAGCATCATCCAGCGCGGTCGCTTCAGATCAAGGTCTTATCTCAGGAAAAGCGGAAAGACGGCGTCTTGCCGCCCGGCACACTAGAGATAATAGCGTTCCTTGCGGAATCCGGTTTCCGTCGCCGGCGGGAAGTCGTGCACCGACAGATAGGCCAGGAAGCGGCCGAGCAGATCGGCACTGTCGGTCTGGACCACCCGGATATGGACATGATCGTCCTCAAGCCGGGTCGTGAAGACACACGCCTCATCGTCGCCCTGTGCAGTCTCCTTGTCGCACAGCCGGAGGAAATCCGTCATGTGCCGGTCGAACACATAGGCATCCTGTGCGCGTTCGAAGCGGATCGTCTGCTTGAACATGAATTCCCCTGCACTCACTGACCTGACCGGAACCACACGCAAGATTCATTCCCCGATTGCGAACGCATGCCGGCCCAAAGCGATCCACCTTGTACGCAGTGCGGTCCGCCTCAGCGGTGCATGCCTGGCCGGCACCGGACATCATCGCAGGCAGGCCGCGACAATCCGGTCTCGTCACGCTAGCGAAGGCGGGGAGACGATCAAGCGAGGCGAGCGGCTGCAAATGGAAGAAACCGCCACTACGCATCATTTTTGTCACATCAATCGGGAATATATTCCGAAAGCTGACCGCCAATCCGCACAGGCTCGCACCGCACGGCCAGCCCGGTCGCATCGTCCGTCTCGACGAAGACGCCGCACAGGGTCGCCTCTCCGGTCGCCGGCTCGAAGCGGCCGGAGCGCATGCGGGTGGTGAAACGGCGCAAGGGCTCTTCCTTGTCCATGCCGATGACACTGTCATAGTCACCGCACATGCCGGCATCGGTCTGGTAGGCGGTACCGCCCGGCAGGATGCGCGTGTCCGAAGTCGGCACATGCGTGTGGGTGCCGACCACGAGGCTCGCCCGGCCGTCGCAGAACACGCCCATCGCCATTTTCTCGCTCGTCGCCTCGCCGTGGAAATCCAGCAGCACCGCGTCCGCGACCACGCCCATCGGCGCAGCAGCCAGTTCCCGTTCAACCGCCGCGAACGGGTCGTCGAGCGTTTCCATGAAAAGATTGCCCATGGCGTTGATCACCAGGATGCGGCGACCGTCAGGCAGATCGTAGAGATTGGCGCCGGCGCCGGGCGTCGACCCCACCGGATAATTGGCCGGGCGCAGGAGACGCGGCTCCCGCTCGATATAGCTCAGCGCCTCGCGCTGATCCCAGGCGTGATTACCCAGCGTGATGACATCGGCGCCCAGATCGAACAGCTGATTGCAGATTCGCTCGGTAATCCCGAAGCCGGCCGCGGCGTTCTCGGCATTGATGACCACGAAATCGAGCGCCAGGCGTTCCCGGAGGTCGGGCAAGTGGTCCTCGACAGCGCGACGACCGGTCTTTCCGACAATATCCCCAAAGAAGGCGAGGCGCATGGACAGTCTCCGGCAGCTGAGGTTGGCGGATATGGCCCAAACACCGGATAATGTCCAAGCATACGCTGAATCAGACGTATCAGGCCGCACTCTCCGCGCCCGGCGCATAGTCCAGGATGGGGGCCAGCATCCGCTCGCATTCCTCGACCGTCCAGCCCTTCCGCGCAGCATAGTCCTCGACCTGGTCGCGTTCGATCCGGCCGACGGCAAAATAATGACTGTCCGGATGAGAGAGGTAGACGCCCGACACCGATGAGGCCGGCATCATTGCGAAGGAGTTGGTCAGGCTGATGCCTGCATTCTCCGGAGCGTCGAGGAGTTTGAAGAGCGTGACCTTTTCGGTGTGGTCGGGCTGTGAGGGATAGCCCGGCGCGGGGCGGATGCCGGCATAGGCTTCCTCCATCAGTTCGCGTTTGGAGTGGGCCTCGTCCGGCGCATAGCCCCAATGGTGCTTGCGCACCTGCTCGTGCAGCCATTCCGCCGCAGCTTCGGCCAGGCGATCCGACAGCGCCTTGAACATGATGGCGCTGTAGTCGTCCTTGGCCTTCTCGAAGGCCGCAAGCACGTCGGGATTGTCGCCGGCGGTGACGGCAAAGCCGCCGATCCAGTCCTCATTGCCCTCGGGCGCGAGGAAATCGAACTGGCTGAGATGCGGCCGGTCATTCGACTTCGCAGCCTGCTGACGCAGCCCGTAGAAGCGATCGAGCACAGTCGTGCGGCTGTCGTCCGTGTAGAGCACCACATCATCGCCATTGCGATTGGCCGGCCAGAAGCCGCAGACTGCGCGCGGCTTGAGCAGGCCCTCATCCACGATCTGCTTCAGCATCGCCTGGGCGTCGTCGAACAGAGACCGGGCCGCTTCGCCGCGATTGGGGTCGTCGAAGATCGCCGGATAGCTGCCCTTCATCTCCCAGGTGAAGAAGAAGGGCGTCCAGTCGATATAGTCGACCAGTGTCGCCACGTCCGGCTCGAAGGTCTTCACCCCGGTCCAGTTCGGACGGGGCGGGGTGTATTGCGACCAGTCGCAATCCCAGCCCTTGCGGCGCGCCTCGGCCAGCGGCACGCGCTTCTTTGACGAGCGGGCGGCCAGGCGGCGCTCGCGGATCCTGGCGAGATCGGCGCGCACATCGCGGGCGTAATCGTCGCGGCTGTCGGAGAGGAGTTTGGACACCACGCCGACCGCGCGGCTGGCATCGAGGACGTGGATGACGGGCGCGACCGAGATCGCCGGGTCGATCTTCACGGCCGTGTGCGCCGGTGAGGTTGTCGCACCGCCGATCAGCAGGGGGATCTCGATCTGCTTGCGCTCCATCTCGGAGGCCACGAACACCATCTCGTCGAGCGAGGGTGTGATCAGTCCGGACAGGCCGATCACGTCGGCCTTCTCCTTGCGGGCGGTCTCCAGGATTTTCTCGCAGGGCACCATGACGCCCAGATCGATCACGTCATAGCCGTTACACTGGAGCACAACGCCGACGATATTCTTGCCGATATCGTGGACATCGCCCTTCACGGTCGCGAGCACGATACGGCCATTGGACGACTGCTCCTCGCCCGCGGCCTCCTTCTCCTCCTCCATGAAGGGAATGAGGTGGGCCACCGCCTGCTTCATCACGCGCGCCGACTTCACCACCTGGGGCAGGAACATCTTGCCGTCACCGAACAGGTCGCCGACGACATTCATCCCGTCCATCAGCGGTCCTTCGATCACATGCAGGGGACGATCGAACTGCTGGCGCGCCTCTTCGGTGTCCTCGACAATGAACTCGTTGATCCCGTGCACGAGGGCGTGCCGGATACGGTCGCCGACCGCAGCCTCGCGCCAGGAAAGGTCGCGCTCCTTTGCAGTGCCGCCGCCCTGGCCGCGATAGCGTTCGGCGGTTTCCAGCAGCCGGTCCGTCGCATCATCCCGCCGGTTGAGGATAACATCCTCGACCAGCTCGCGCAGTTCTTCGTCGATATCGTCGTAGATATCGAGCTGGCCGGCATTGACGATCCCCATATCCATCCCCGCCTTGATGGCATGATAGAGGAAGACCGAGTGCATGGCCCGGCGGACCGGTTCATTGCCGCGGAAAGAGAATGAGATGTTCGACAGGCCGCCGGAGACGTGACAGCCGGGCAGGTTCTCGCGGATCCGCTTCGTCGCCTCGATGAAGTCGACCGCGTAGTTGTTGTGCTCCTCGATGCCCGTCGCCACCGCAAAGATGTTGGGATCGAAGATAATGTCCTCGGGCGGAAATCCGATCTCGTCGACGAGGATCCTGTAGGCCCGTTCGCAGATCTCGAACTTGCGGTCGGCGGTATCGGCCTGACCGGTCTCGTCGAAAGCCATGACCACCACGGCGGCGCCGTAGGCCAGGCATTTTTCGGCATGTTCGCGGAACTGCTCCTCGCCCTCTTTCAGGCTGATCGAGTTGACGATCGCCTTGCCCTGCACATTCTGCAGACCGGCCTCGATGACCTCCCATTTCGAACTGTCGATCATCACCGGCACGCGGGCCACATCGGGCTCGCCGGCGATCATGCGCAGGAAGACCGTCATCGCCTCGACGCTGTCGAGCAGGCCCTCGTCCATATTGACGTCGATCACCTGCGCACCGTTCTCGACCTGCTGACGGGCGACCGAGACGGCCTCCGCATAGTCGCCCTCCGTGATCAGCTTGCGGAAGCGGGCGGAGCCAGTGACATTCGTCCTCTCGCCGACATTGACGAAGGTGGGTACAGCAACAGCCATGGAATAATTGCCTTCAGGCGGAAAGTTCGAAGGGTTCGAGGCCGGACAGGCGCATCGCCCGCTCGCGTCTGGCCGGACGGCGCGGCTTGGCGCCCTTCACGGACTCAGCGATGGCCCGGATATGCTCCGGCGTGGTGCCGCAGCACCCGCCCAGGATATTGACCAGGCCCGACCGCGCCCATTCGCCGACGAAGCCGGACGTCTCGTCCGGGGTCTCGTCATACTCGCCCATGTCATTGGGCAGGCCGGCATTGGGATAGGTGATGATGCGGGTATCCGCGACCCGGGCGATCTCGGCGATATAGGGCCGCATCTCCTCGGCCCCCAGCGCACAGTTCAGCCCGACGGCCCAGGGACGCGCATGGCGCACGGAATACCAGAAAGCCTCGGCCGTCTGGCCGGACAGGGTGCGGCCGGAGCGGTCGGTGATCGTACCGGAAATCATGATCGGCCGGTCGATGCCGGTTTCAGCCTTCAGATCGAGCAGTGCCTTGATGGCAGCCTTGGCATTGAGCGTGTCGAACACGGTCTCGATCAGGAAGAAGTCGACATGCTCGGCCATGGCCGCGGCCTGTTCGTGATAGGCCTTGCGGATGGTTTCGAAGTCGATGTCACGGAATCCGGGATCGTTCACATCCGGCGAAATGGACAGCGTCTTGTTGGTCGGCCCGATAGCCCCGGCCACGCCGCGCGGCGTGCCGGTTTCCGCCTCGATCGCATCGGCGGCCTCGCGGGCCAGGCGCGCACCTTCGCGCGCAATCTCGGGCGCCAGCTCCTGCATGCCGTAATCGGCCTGGGCGATCGAGGTGGCCGAGAAGGTATTGGTCTCGACGATGTCGGAACCAGCCTCGAAATAGGCCTTGTGGATCGCCTTTACGGCGTCGGGCGTGGTGAGATTGAGGATGTCGTTATTGCCCTTGATCGCCGACGGCCAGTCGGCGAAACGCTCGCCGCGATAACCCTCTTCATCCAGTTTGAGGTCCTGGATCTGGGTGCCCATCGCACCGTCCAGGATCAGGACACGCTCGCGGCCAAGCGCTGCAAGCGCTTCAACTCGTTCGCCTGATGTCATCACGCCACCCCCACCGCTTCGCGCTGCTCGGCCTTCACACCGAGCAGCTGGCAGGTGGAAAGCGCCAGCTCCGCCCGGTTGAGCGTGTAGAAGTGGAAATTGTCGACACCGCCGGCCTGCAGCTTGCTGCACAGCTTGGCGGCGACGTGGGCGGTGACCAGCTTGCGGGTGCCTGCATCCTCGTCGAGCCCGTCATAGGCCTCGTGCAGCCAGGCCGGCAGGCTGGCCCCGCACAGCCCCGCCATCCGCTTGAGACCGTTGAAATTGGCCTGCAGCATGATGCCCGGCACGATCGGGATGGTGATGCCGGCGCGCTCCGCCCGTTCGCGGAAGCGGAAATACACGTCCGGCTCGAAGAAGAACTGGGTGATGGCGCGCGTGGCGCCATTGTCGATCTTCTGCTTGAGCAGGTCGATATCATAGTCGAAATCGCGGCTCTCCGGATGCTTCTCCGGATAGCAGCCGACGGAAATCTCGAAATCGCCGATCTTGCGGATTCCGGCCGCGAGTTCCGCGGCGTTGGCATAGCCGCCCGGATGGGGCGTGTAGGCCTCGCCGATACCGTCCGGCGGATCGCCGCGCAGGGCGACAATGTGCCGGATACCGGCAGACCAGTAGTCGCGGATCACATCATCGATCTCGTCCCGCGTGGCCGACACGCAGGTCAGGTGCGCGGCGGGCCGGATACCGGTCTCGCGCACGATACGCCGCACGGTCCGGTGGGTCCGGTCGCGGGTCGAACCGCCGGCGCCATAGGTCACCGACACGAAGTTCGGCGACAGGGGCTCCAGCCGGGAAATCGACTCCCAGAGCGTCTCTTCCATCGCCTCGGTCTTGGGCGGGAAGAATTCGAAGGACACGTTCAGTCCGTTCCGGGGCTGTATCGTACTGCCGTCCGCACTCATGGGTCACCTTCAGCTGGCCCTGCCGGCGCGCGGCCGGTGTTTCAGGGCATGTCGAATTCGCTTGCACCGACATATAGCGCAATAACATGACGACATAAAGATATCTTTATGTGAGACGGATTGGAAGGGGGTGGCTGCAGCCGGACCGCCAGGCGTGTTTGCACCAAGAGGCTTGCATCCGGCGCGCGTATCTGTTCTACCCCACGCGATATAAAGCGATCTTTATATGAGGATATGCGCAGTGAGCAGACCGTCATACATCTTTACCTCCGAGAGCGTTTCCGAAGGCCATCCGGACAAGGTTTGCGACCGTGTCTCCGACACGATCGTCGACCTTTTCCTGTCCAAGGACCCCGAAGCGCGCGTTGCCTGCGAGACCCTGACCACGACCAACCAGATCATCCTGGCGGGCGAGATCCGCTGTGCGGCAGAGATCGACAATGACGAGATCGAGCAGGCCGCCCGCGAGGCGGTCCGCGATATCGGCTATGAGCAGGAAGGCTTCCACTGGAAGCATGCCAACTTCCAGAATTTCCTGCACGAACAGTCCGCGCACATTGCACAGGGCGTGGATGCGGGCGAGGACAAGGATGAAGGCGCTGGCGACCAGGGCATCATGTTCGGCTATGCCTCGGACGAGACGCCGGAGCTGATGCCCGCACCGATCCTGTATTCCCACAAGATCCTCAAGCGGATGGCCGAGCTGCGCAAGAGCGGCGAACGGCCGGAGTTCGAGCCGGACGCCAAGTCCCAGGTGACAATGCGCTATGAGAACGGCATTCCCGCCGGGATCACGTCCGTCGTCGTCTCGACCCAGCACAAGGCCAATCTCGACCAGGCCCAGGTGCGCGAGCTGGTCCGTCCGGTCGTCGAGGAGGTGCTGCCCGATGGCTGGCTGCCGCCGGAGGACGAGTTCTACGTCAACCCGACCGGCACGTTCGTGATCGGCGGCCCCGACGGCGATGCCGGCCTCACCGGCCGCAAGATCATCGTCGACACCTATGGCGGCGCCGCACCGCACGGCGGCGGCGCCTTCTCGGGCAAGGACCCGACGAAGGTCGACCGCTCGGCCGCCTATGCCTGCCGCTATCTGGCCAAGAATGTCGTGGCCGCCGGCCTGGCCAAGCGCTGCACGATCCAGGTGTCCTATGCGATCGGCGTGTCCAAGCCGCTCTCACTCTATGTCGACTGCCATGGCACCGGCCAGGTCGATGAGGTGAAGCTGGAAGACACGCTGCGCCAGCTGGTCGACCTGTCGCCCCGCGGCATCCGCACCCATCTGAAGCTCAACCGGCCGATCTATGCCCGCACCGCGGCCTACGGCCATTTCGGCCGCAAGCCGGCCGAGGATGGCGGCTTCTCCTGGGAGAAGACCGACCTGGTGGATGCACTGCGCGGGCTCGCCTAGACCACGCCAAACCGATAAGACGGGGCCGGCCGCACCCATGCGCCGGCCCCGGTATTTCCGGCGCTCATCCAGCGCCCCGTCAGAAACCCGAAACACGAAGAGGACCTGAAGGTCATGACTGCTGTTGCGGATAAAACCCAGTTCGCCGCCGACCACCCCCACGTCATCAAGGACATCTCGCTGGCCAAATGGGGCCGGACCGAGATCGAGATGGCCGAGATCGAGATGCCGGGCCTGATGGCCCTGCGTGAGGAATTCGGCAAGGCCCAGCCNCTNAANGGCGCGCGNATCNNCGGCTNCNTNCACATGACNATCCAGACCGCNGTNCTNATCGANACNCTGGTCGNGCTGGGCGCNGANGTNCGCTGGGNNTCGTGCAANATCTTCTCNACCCAGGACCANGCNGCNGCNGCNATCGCNGANNAGNNNNTNCCGGTCTTCGCCTACAAGGGCGAGACGCTGGAAGAGTACTGGGACTATGCCGACGCCATCTTCCACTGGCCGAACGGCGAAACCGCCAACATGATCCTGGACGATGGCGGCGATGCCACCATGTACCTGATCCTGGGCGAGAAGGCCGAAGCCGATCATTCCCTGCTGGATCACCCGAAGTCCGAGGAAGAGACCGCACTCTTCGCCCAGATCCGCAAGCGCTTCGAAGCCACGCCGGGCTGGTTCACCAAGGCCAAGAACGCCATCCAGGGCGTCTCCGAAGAGACCACGACCGGCGTGATGCGCCTCTACCAGATGGCCAAGCGCGGCGAGCTGCCCTTCCCGGCCATCAACGTCAATGACAGCGTGACCAAGTCGAAATTCGACAACCGTTATGGCTGCCGCGAGAGCCTCGTGGACGCCATCCGCCGCGGCACGGACGTGATGATGGCCGGCAAGAAGGCCGTCGTCTGCGGCTATGGCGATGTCGGCAAGGGCTCGGCTGAGTCACTGCGCGGCGCCGGCGCGCGCGTCTATGTCACCGAGATCGACCCGATCTGCGCCCTGCAGGCCTGCATGGACGGTTTCGAGGTCGTGCGCCTGGACGATGTCACCGCCGAGATGGACATCTTCGTCACCGCGACCGGCAACAAGGACATCATCACTGTCGATCACATGCGCGCCATGAAGGATATGGCGATCGTCTGCAATATCGGCCACTTCGACAACGAGATTCAGGTCGAGAGCCTGAAGAACTTCCAGTGGACCAATGTGAAGCCGCAGGTCGATCTCGTGCAGTTCCCGGATGGCAACCGCATCATCCTGCTGTCGGAAGGCCGTCTGGTGAATCTGGGCAATGCAACCGGCCACCCCTCCTTCGTGATGTCGTCCTCCTTCACCAACCAGACGCTCGCCCAGATCGAGCTCTGGACGAAGGGCGACGAATACAAGAACGAAGTCTACATCCTGCCCAAGCACCTGGACGAGAAGGTCGCCCGCCTGCACCTCGACAAGCTGGGCGCCAAGCTGACCGAACTGTCCAGCGACCAGGCCGATTATATCGGCGTACCGCAGACCGGCCCCTTCAAGGCGGAACATTATCGCTACTAGGCCACGTCCGGGCTTTGAAGAATGCGGAGCGCCCTGCCATCCGGCGGGGCGCTTCCTTTTGTGCTCAGGCGAAAGCCTGCCAGCCTTCGTCGGTGACCAGCGCATCGAGACGCTGGTCATGATCCTCGCAAGGCAGGCGGTCGACGCATTGTTCAGGATAGGCCAGCCCGACGACCCGCACCTCGCCGGCTTTGCGCAGCCTGGCCAGCGTGCGGTCGTAATACCCCGCCCCGAAGCCCAGGCGCACACCCTGGCGATCCACGCCGACCAGCGGCACAAGGACCAGATCGGGCACGGTTTCGGGTGCCCGGTCGGTCGGTTCCTTCACCCCGAAGGCCCGGGCTTCCAGCGTGTCGCCGGCGCGCCAGCACCGGAAGACCAGTGGCCGGTCCCGCCCCTGGACGACAGGCAGGCAGAGCTGGGCGCCCGCCGCGGCGAATGACGCCATCAGCGGCCCGGGATCGATCTCGTGCGGCAGCGGATGATAGCCCGCCACGACCATGCCGGCGCGCGGCCGCCAGTTGGGCGCAAAATGATCAACCAGCCGTTCGCCGGCCTCCGGCCGGGCGGCCGATGCGGCAATGCGGTCGGCGATCAGACGGCGCCTCAGGACGGATTTTGTGTCAGTCGTATCAGTCATGATCCTGGCGGACAGCGGGTGTGACGGCTCCACTTGCGCCGGTGGTGCGTGTGTATCCCCACGGACCCGACAATTCAGGTGGGCGCCGCTTGCAAGGGACCACGGTCCCGAACAGAGGCAGCTCCCTCGTGGAGATGTACGGTCAGCGGGATAAACGCTCCTGTCGCACGCAGCAGATAACCGTCACGGTGTCTATGTGGCGTTTTCCGGCGCCAGTCTCAAGCGCGGGCATCCGCGAGGTGCGCAGCGGGGGTCCCGTCTTCCTCACCCGGCCCGGCCGGCGGCTCGCCCTCCAGATCGGCGGCAAAGGCCTCCAGACGTTCGGCCACATCGATCAGGCAGCTCACCATGCGCTGGCGTTCTTCGGCCTGCAGGCTCGCCGCCCCATGACGTTCGTGGCGCAGCCGCTCGATATGGTTTTCCAGCGCCTCGATCCGCCGCTCGGTTTCCTTGTGCTCGTCAATAAGCATCAGGGCCGCCATCAGCAGGAGCCGGACGTCGCCGATCTGGCCGACCTGCTCGACAATCCCGCCGACGCGCGCATCAAGCTGTCCGGCCAGCTCGCGCAGATAGGCTTCCTGGCCGTCTTCGCAGCCGATGGTGAATTCGCGGCCATTGAGCGTCACGGTGACCTTGGACATGCCGCCTACTCCTCACCCGCCAGACCACGCAAATCCTCGATCGCCCGGTCGAGCGCATCGGAGGCTTCCTGGGCAGCCTGATGCAGCGCTGCCTCACGGCCGCGCGCCTCGTCCAGGGCTTCGGCCAGCCGCGCCCGGTCGTCATCGGCGTTGCGGGCCTGGTCGGCCGCCGTCTCGGCCCGTTCGACGCGGGACCGCATACGGCCGGCCACGCGTTCGACACGCGTCATCGCGCCGTCGAGCCGGGCTACGGCCTCCTTGAGCGGATCTGCGGGCAATTCCGGACGCACGTTCATACGTCCAGAATCGGCTGCGTCGGTGAAAAGTTCAAGTGACCTCTCAAGTTTTCCGCCGGACACACTGGCGTTCGTGGCAGATGTCATCAGCAAAACGCGGCCAATTTGAGTCCGTTGCAGACCATGCACGGGCGAGACGGCGCGATTGACCTTCTGCGCATCAAGGGCCAAACAGTCGCTCCGGTAACGCGATCACGGGATGCGCGATGTTTTCCT
>PANX01000019.1 GCA_002707795.1 Maricaulis sp. | reverse complement strand
GTCGGCTATCTGCCCCAGGAACCGCAGCTCGACGAGAGCAAGACGGTCTGGGAAAACGTCATCGAGGGTTCCGAGCAGAAGCAGCTTCTGGAAGAGTTCAACGCCATCTCCATGCAGCTCGCCGAGGATTATTCCGACGAGCTGATGGAGAAGATGACGGCGCTCCAGGAGAAGATCGACGCCGAGAACGCCTGGGATATCGACTCGAAGATCGAGATGGCGATGACGGCGCTGCGCTGCCCGCCGTCCGACTGGGGTGTGGCCGAACTCTCCGGCGGCGAGCGCCGCCGCGTGGCGCTGTGCCGCCTCCTCCTGTCCGAACCGCACATGCTGCTGCTCGACGAACCGACCAACCACCTGGACGCGGAAAGCGTGCACTGGCTGCAGACCTATCTGGAGAAGTTCGAGGGCGCCGTCCTGATCGTCACCCACGACCGCTACTTCCTCGACAGTATCACCACCTGGACGCTGGAGCTCGATCGCGGCCGCGGCGTGCCCTATGAGGGCGGTTATTCGGCCTGGCTGGAGCAGAAGGCCAAGCGCATGGCCCAGGAAGAGCGCGAAGCCTCGTCCAAGGACAAGGCGCTGGCCCGCGAACTGGAATGGATCCGCTCCTCGCCCAAGGCCCGCCAGGCCAAGTCCAAGGCGCGTATCAAGTCCTATGAGGAACTGCGCGAGAGCGCCGAGAAACGCGAGATCAACCACGCCCAGATCAATATCCCGCCGGGGCCGCGCCTGGGCGGTGTCGTGGTGGAAGTCGAGAACCTGAAGAAGGGTTTCGAGGACAAGCTGCTGATCGACGGCCTGTCGTTCAAACTGCCGCCGGGCGGCGTGGTCGGCGTGATCGGTCCGAACGGCGCCGGCAAGTCCACCCTGTTCAAGATGATCACCGGCCAGGATACGCCCGACGAGGGTTCGATCCGTCTCGGCGAGACGGTGAAGCTGTCCTATGTCGACCAGTCGCGCGATGCGCTCGATCCGAACAAGACCGTCTGGGAGGAAATCTCCGGCGGCAATGACATGATCGATCTGGGCGGCAAGGAAGTGCCGAGCCGGGCCTATGTTGGCGCGTTCAACTTCAAGGGCGGCAATCAGCAGAAGAAGGTCGGCCTCTTGTCGGGCGGTGAGCGCAATCGCGTCCACCTCGCCAAGACGCTGCAGACCGGCGGCAATCTCCTGCTGCTCGACGAACCGACAAACGATCTGGACGTGGAAACCCTCGCCGCGCTGGAACAGGCCCTGGAAGTCTATCCGGGCTGCGCTGTGGTGATCTCGCACGACCGTTTCTTCCTTGACCGTCTGGCCACCCACATCCTCGCCTTCGAGGGCGACAGCCATGTGGAATGGTTCGAAGGAAACTTCGCGGACTATATGGAAGACAAGAAGCGCCGCCTCGGTCCCGACGCCGAAATGCCCCGGCGCATCAAGTTCCAGAAGTTCGGCCGGTAGGCATGCTGGCAGACGAGGAGCGTCGCGAATTGAGGGCCTGGCGGTCACGCCAGGCCCTTGCCGTATGTGTGCTCGTCCTTGTGCTTGTCCCGCTGCTGGCGCTGGTCGTCATTGCGATTGCCCGGGATCTGCCGAACCTGTTCCGGTCGCCGCTCTTCCTGCTGCTGCCGGTCATCCTGGTCTGGCTCTGGCTGCTGGGCCGGTCACCCCGGCGCTGGCTCAAGGCCGGAGAGGATGAACGCGCCGCGGATATCCGCAGCGTCCGCGGCGAGGTGGCGGTCGATGCCCGCCGCGGTGCCGGCCTGATCGCGCCGTCACGCTATGCGTTGCGGATCCGGAACGAGATATTCGAGATCGGCGCGTTCTGGGCGGAGCAACTCATTCCCGGCAAGACCTATACCGTGCGCTATGCGCCGCGCGGCCGCGCCGTCGTGTCGATTGCCCGTCAGGGCGCTGCGGCCGACCCCGTCGAGGCCGGTGCGGATATCGATCTGACGCGCCGCGAACGCGACCTGCTGCGCCTGATCGCCGAGGGGCTGACCGACAAGGAAATCGCCCGCGAGCTCAATCTCTCGCCGGCGACGGTGAGGACCTACAACTCCGACCTCTATGCCAAGCTGGGCATTTCGCGCCGCACCCAGGCGGTGCCGGTTGCCGACCGGCTCGGCCTGACATCTGCCGACTGACAGATTGCCGACATCTGTCGATGGTCCGGCCGGGCGGGCCGGGCAAGGCTCGCCTCCGCATCAAGACGGAGGCGGTACATGCAGTCCACGACATCCACGTTCCAAAGCCCCTGGCGTTTCTGGCACGGGGCGGCCGTTCTGGCCTCGGCGATGACGCTCTACATCCTGCTCAGCTGGGCGCATATGGAGATCGTCCGCCAGACCGTCGGCATGCAGGCCTATCTGGGCGAGGGGCCGCGCCTGCCGCCGCATGTGCTTGTCGCCGGGCAGGTGATCAAGGCCGGCGCGCTGCTGACCATGCTCTGGCTGGTCGGTCTGCGGTTGAAGGGCCTGTCTGCGCGCTGGATCGGATTGGTGCCGGTCAAGCCGGTCTGGATCGGGCTGGGCGTGCTGACGGGGCTGGGCGGGTTCTGCCTCCTGCTGGCGCTGGCAAAACTGATCGTCGTCATCGTGCCGGACTGGCTGGCTTTCGCGCAGGCGCCCTTTGCGCTCGATGCCGGCAATTCGCTGGCGGGCAGTATCGCCTTCCTGGCCATGACACTCGCCATCACGCCTGTGGCCGAGGAGATTTTCTTCCGGGGTTTCCTGTTTCGCTGGATGAGCGGGCATCACCGCGTCTGGCTGGCCGCGGGCGTCAGCTCGGTAATGTTCGGTGTCGCCCATATCCTGCCGCCCCAGGCGATTGCGGCGACACTGATGGGGCTGGTGCTGTGCTGGCTCTACTGGCGCACCGGTTCGATCTGGCCGTCGGTCGCGGCGCATGTGACCAATAACGCCATCGGCATCGGCCTGGGCGCGGCGGCCGCCGGCGGGCATCTGCCCGCCTGGCTGACGCCCTGACGTCGGCCCCCGTCAGTCGGCCTCGGTCGCGGCCTCGCGCAGATGCGCAATCAGCGCGTCGATCTGCGTCTCGCGCGGCCCCTCCAGCGGAATGTCCGGGATGACCGGGGCGCTGGATGTGTCGCCGGAGGGGCGGATGAAGACATAGATCGGCGCGGCCACTTCCAGCCCGGTATGGGTGAGCCGGTGCAGCTGAACCTGGCCGGTGGAATTGGCCCGGCCTTGCGTGCCCGGACCGGCCACCGGCGCGATGCCGAAATCCTGCACCGTGGCGGCCAGAACGATGGCCTGGGAATAGGTGCCGGCACCGACGAGAAAAGCCGTCCGGCCGGTGAAACGGTTGGCGAGTTCCGCCGGCGGTTCGACCCATCGGGCAAACGGCATCGACATCACGTCGCCGATCTGCGAGCCCGGGATCAGGGCCTGGTTCTGTTCGGTGATGCGGGCGGTGACGGCGGACAGGGGCGTGTGACGCTGCGTCGTCAGATAGGCCAGCAGATGGTCGGACAGCATGTGGGCGCCGCCGCCATTGGCGCTGATGTCGACAATGAGGATCTCGCTGCCGCGCGCGGCAATGTCGGCGAAGGCCTGGTCGATGAAGGCTCTGAATTCGGTCTCCACGGCCGGTGCGAACGTGTTGAGGGTGAGAATGGCGGCGGCGTCGCGGAAGGCGAGATTCCAGTTGCTGGATGCGGTCGTTGCGCGGTCGACGGCGGGGTCGAGCGTCACCTCGCGGCGCTGGCCGCCGGGCGCTTCCAGGGTGACCGTCCAGCTTGGTGCGCTGCCGGTCAGCGCCCAGAGATATTGCGGGAAGCGGGTCTCGACGAGATGGGCGCGCAGGCCGGGCGTATCGCCATGCGTGCGGCGCAGCGCTTGCGCGACCAGTGTGCGGGTATCGCTACCGTTGATCGCAAGAATGGTCTCCCCCAGCGCAATCGCGCTGTCGGCCGCGATCGTGCCGGCGACGGTGAGACGGCCGTCCGCCAGGCGCACGGGCAGGGTGAAGGCGCTGCAGCCATGGGCGAGATCGGTCTCATAGGCCTCCTGCGGCAGGCGGATTGCGACATGCCCGTCATTGAACAGCGGATTGAGCGGCGACAGGGCGAGCCAGGCCTCGCGCCGGGTATAGTCGCCCTCGAGCCCGTCAATGACGGCGTTGAAGCCGGCATTCACGGCCTCGACATCCATGCTGAAACCGGGCAGCGGATGGGTGGCGAACAACCAGTCGCGCCATTCGGCGACATCCGCGGCGACAGCGTCGGCGGGGACGGTATCGTTGCCGCCGGCATGCGCCGGGGCGGAGAGGGCGAGGCCGGCCAGACCCGCCAGCAGCCAGAGTGCTTTCATCATGGGACGAACCGTGTTCCAATAAACGTTACCAGTAACGTAACCGGTAACGTAAATTTCGAAGCGAGGCAATCGGGACATGACGGACGTGGAGGAAAGCGGGCTGAACGGGCTGATTCACGGCGAGATGGCGCCGGGCTTTATCGGCCTTCTGCTCGGGCGGATCGTTGACCGTCTGGTCGAGGAAGGCGTGCCGCCGGCGCGCGAGGCGGGCATCACCGCACCGCCGCGCACCTTCTCGATGATCATGCTGCTCGCCCGGGCCAGCCAGACCGTGACCGAGCTGGCGCAACGCCTCGGTGTTACGCACGCCGCCATCATCAAGACGGAACGCACGCTGGAGAAACTCGGTCTGGTGGAGCGCGGACAGGATCACGGCGATGCCCGGCGAAAACCCCTCTGCCTGACGGCGCAGGGCCGGGCGGAGGCGGCGCGCATCGCTGATTTCATGGCCCGGGTAAACCGGGTCTATGCCGGACTGTTCGAGGAAATCGGCGTCGACCTCTTCGCCGCCGCCCGGGCCTTCGATGCGGCACTGGACCGGGAGGGATTCGCCGAGCGGTATCGCCGTTTCTAGTCTATGTCCCCAGGCGCCGGGCGTTCTGCATCCCAGCGGCGGGACCAGTCGGTCAGCTGCAGCAGGATATCGCCGAGACCGCGGCACAATTCCGTCGGTTCGTAGCCGTCATCGCCCAGCTCGACCAGGCCCGCTTCTCGCAGTGCCGCCAGGCGCTGATTGAGTACGGTCGGGGAGACATTGTCGCACCGTGCGCGCAAGGCGCGGAAAGTCAGGGGCGCATCGCGCAGCTCCCAGAGGATGCGCAGCATCCACTTCTGCCCGACCAGCTCCAGCACGGCCATGACCGGCTGCCTCGAATTTGCCTTGATATCGGCCAATTCCCGCCCTTGCGCTACAGAATGTGTAGCAGTATGAGTGCTACATAAAGCGTAGCAAATGGTCTTGCGCGCTGCAAATGGAATGACACGACATGACCGCGCCTTGAAAATCGCATCCGGACCGCCAGCAGCCCGGCCGGGCCGCTAACTGAACAGACCTCCCCCGAAATCACAACGGACCGCAACGGTCCCAGGAGACAAGAATGACTCGCAGACCGACTGCGTGCCCGAAGACGTGCGCGCCTTTTTCCGCCTCCATCCTGCTCGCCGGAGCCGCTGCGGCAGCCCTGCTGGCGCCTGTCGCCCAGGCCCAGGCCGGTAGCGGCAACTGGTATTTCTTCGGTGACAGCAATATCGGCCAGGGCAATTTCTCGGCGATTGTCGGATCGCGTGGCGATGATTTCTTCCCGAATTCCTCGAACAATGGCTTCGAGCGGGACTCCAACGGACTTGTGTGGGCGGAGATGATGGGCCGCGATGTCGACATCGTGCTCGATCCGGACGCGAACTCCTCGAACCTCAATTTCGCCATTTCCGGTGCACACATGACCCGCGGCGGCGATCTGGTGCCCTTCGGTGTCGAGACCGGCGTGACGGTCCAGACCGAGGGCTTTGGCGCCCTGGTCGAGGCGGGCGAGCTGGAGGTCGGCCAGAACGACGTCGCCTTCATGATCGCCGGTGCCAATGACTTCCTGGACCGGCTGGACGCCGATGAGGCGGCCGATGCGATCATCGCCGATGTCGCCGAAGCCGCGGCCGGAAATATCGAGCGCCTCGCCGCCCATGGCATCCGCACGGTGGTTATCTCTGAGATCCAGCCGCTGCAATACGCCCCGCTGGTCGCCGGCGATGCCGAGACGCAGGCGGAGCTGGCCGCGCTGGTCGATGCGGCCAATACGGCCCTGTTCGACGCGATTGCAGCGGCCGACCTGCCGGAGGGCATGAATGTCGTGACGATGAAGTATTCCGACTTCATGGCGCATATCGACCGGAACGCTGCGGCGCTCGGCTTCGACAGTATCGCGACGGCCTGTTTCGATGAAGCAGCCGGTACGCTCTGCGCGACGGCTTTCGAGGACCAGAACCGCTATCTCTTCCTGGACGATCTGCACATGACCGAAGCCGGTCATCGCCTGGCGGCGCAATGGTGGATGGCGACCCTGGAAGGCGCGAATGGCGAAGCCGCCCGCGAGACCGGACGGATGCCGTCGGTGATCGCGCTGGGCCAGGACATGGTGGGCCGCAGTGCCGGTGGCAGCCGGTTCCGCACCGAGGCGGAGAACCGGGTGCTCTTTGCCGACTATATCCACGCCCGGCCGCGCCTGGACGGCGCTGCCGGCGAACCGGAGGCCCGGTTCGAGCTGCGCGGCTTCGTGCTGGGCGGTGAAACCCGTATCGGCGAGCATACCTATGCCGGTGCGGCTGCCAGTATCGCCGATACCGATACGGACCTGTCGGCGGGCGGTGCCTTCTCCTCCCGCGGCCGGTCGGCCCATGGCTGGGCCGGCTATCGCACGGGCGCTTTCGATGTCTCGGCCAATGCCGTCTACGGCGTCTTCGACATCGACGACATCCAGCGGCAGACCGGCGTCGACCTCCTGACGGCCCGAGCATCGACGCAAGGCCGGTACTGGGATCTCAGCCTGGCGGCGTCGGTTCGGTTCGACCTGGGCGAGATGGGGCATGTCGATCTGCGCAATGCGCTCAGCATCTCGGAAACCGCCATCGACGGTTATGCCGAGAGCGGCGCTGACGGCCTGGCACTGGCCTATGAGGACCAGACCCTGCGAAGCGAGCGCTACACGCTGGAAGCCGAGTATCGCGGTGCGGTGTGGGCCGTGTCGCCGGGTATTTCGGTGCGTCCTGTCGCCGGCCTGTCCTGGCGGCACGAGTTCGGACCGGACAGCCATGCGCTGACTTCCCGCCTGATCGACAATACGGCGCTGCCCTCGACGATCCGTGCGGCGGGNGCAGCGGAGAACCGGTTCGACGGCACGACCGGNTTCGATGTCGAGTTCGGCGGCCGCTGGATGGCGGGTGTGCGCTATACCTACGACTGGTCCGACGATATCGGCGATGGCGACAGTGCGCGCATCTTTGCCCGCATGACCTTCTAGGCTCGCACGGGCTTCAGGGCCCGGCTCTTCTCGGCGGCGCCTAGAAGCGTGCCGCCGAGAAGGGGGCTGCAGTGACCGGCGGCGTCTCATCGCTCATCAGGGTGGCGAGAAGGTCGCCGGAGCCCATGGCCTGGGTCCAGCCGAGATGGCCGTGCCCGGTGATCAGCCAGAGACCTTTCGCGCGGGTTTCGCCGATGAAGGGGCGGCCATCGGCCGACATGGGCCGGAAGCCTGTCCAGGCCTGCTGGTCGCCGGCGAGGAGTTGCGGGGCGAGATCGGGATAGAGATCGCGAAGCATGCGGCGCAGATTCTCGATCCGCTCCTCGCGCAGCACCGGATCGAGCCCGGCGAACTCGGCCGTGCCGGCGATGCGCAAGCGGTCCCCCATGGGGGTGGCGATGGCGTGACGGGCTTCGTCGACCACCGGCAGGCCGGGGCGCTGGTTGAGGCCGGACATGTCCAGGGTGAGGGAATAGCCCTTCACCGGCCGCACCGGCAGGTGCAGGCCGAGCGGCTGCAACAGGCGCCAGCTTGTGTGGCCGGTGGCGAGCACGATATCGCCGACCTCGATCTCTTCCTCGAGGGTGCGCACGCCGACAATGCGGCCGCCGCGGTCGACGAGATCGACAATCCGGGTATTCCATTCAAAGCGCACACCGGCCCGTTCGGCCGCTGCGGCGAGACCGCGCGTGAAGGCGCGCGCATCGCCCGACTCATCATCCGGATAGAAGATCGATCCGGCGATGCGGTCGGCGACGGTGGCCAGCAGGGGTTCTTTCTCGATCGTCGCGTCGCGGTCGAGAATTTCCAGCCGCAGGCCGGCATCGCGCAGCATTTCGCCCATGCGCCGCCGTTCTTCCATCGGCGCCGTCGTGCCGCAGACTTTCAGCGTGCCGCGGGTGAGATTGTCGAATTCCAGCGCTTCGCTGTCCCGGACGGCCTGGGTAAGAGCGAGCGAGTGGCGCGACAGGGCGAAATTGGCGCGGCAGGACGCTTCATAGCGTTTGCGCGTGGAGTTCGCGAGAAAGCGCAGCCCCCAGGGCACAAGCCCGGGCAAGGGTTTCAGGCGCAGTTTCATCGCGGAATGCGGGTCCGGCAGCGAGCGCAGCAATTGCCAGTGCACGCCCGGCGCATTCCACGGTTCCGGCTCGGACGGGGTCAGCGCGCCGGCATTGGCGAACGAGGTTTCGCAGGCGGCCTGGTCATGGGCGTCCATGACCGTGACCGAGTGACCGCGCTGGCGCAGGGCCCAGGCGGCGGCAATCCCGGCGAGCCCGGCGCCGACGATGAGGATTTCCTTTGTAGTCAAAGCGCTCTCCGGCGGGTCCGCCTACATGCGGCCATTTGAACTTCGTGGGGATGCAGATAAAAGCAAGGGGGCATTCGCACTTATCGACTCGGAATTCATGGACGCACTGGTTGCACAGCTCAAGGCCCTGGCGGAACCCACGCGCTTGCGCATCGTCGCGCTGTTGTCGCGGGGGGAACTGACCGTGTCCGAACTGGTCCAGATCCTGGGCCAGAGCCAGCCGCGCGTCTCGCGCCACCTCAAACTGCTGACCGATGCCGGGCTCGCCGAACGTCTGCCCGAGGGCGCCTATGTCTTCTACCGCCTGACCGATGCCGGCGGCGGCCGGCGCTTCGCCCAGATTGCCCATGACCTCCTGCCCGAGGAGGATCCGGTGATGACGCGGGATTTCTCGCGCCTCGAATCGATCAAGCAGGCGCGGGCCCAGGCGGCCCAGGCCTATTTCGAGAGTGTCGCCGAAGACTGGGATCGCATCCGCTCCTTCCACCTGGCCGATCACGAGGTCGAGGCGGCGATGCGCCGTCTGGCGGGCGAGGGGCCGTTCGGTTTGATGATCGATGTCGGCGTCGGTACAGGCCGCATCCTTGAGCTCTTCTCCGACCGGGTCGATCGCGGTATCGGCGTGGACATCAACCATTCCATGCTGAATGTCGCGCGGCTCAATCTGGAAAAGGCCGGCCTGCGGCACTGCTCCGTGCGCCATGCCGATGTCGGGGCGCTGCCCTTCGAGAACGGCGTGGCCGATCTCGTGACCGTCCACCAGGTGCTTCACTATCTGGAAGACCCGGCGCTGGCGGTCGATGAATGCGCCCGCGTGCTCAAGCCGGGCGGCAATCTGCTGATCGTCGACTTTGCACCGCACCAGCTGGAAACGCTGCGCGAGGACCACTATCACCGCCGGCTGGGTTTCTCCGACGAGGAGATGGCGGGCTGGATCGGCCAGGCCGGTCTGGAACTGGTCGAGAAGGCGGCGCTGCATCCGGAAGAACCCTCCGGACAGCTGACCATGAAGATCTGGGTCGCCCGTCAGAGCTGACGCCGGATGCGCGTATAGCGCCTGCCCCCTGTGCAGATATCCCGTTGTGCTATAACGGGTTCACCAAACGAAACGGGAGACCTCCGAATGGCGGGTGCATTCATGCTGGGATGGGAAGAGTGGGCAGCCTTCCCCAAGCTCAACATTCCGGCCGTCAAGGCAAAGGTGGACACGGGCGCGCGCACGTCTGCGCTGCACGCGGTATCGGTCGAGCCCTTCGGTCCGCTGGAAAGTCCGCAGGTCCGTTTCGTGCTGCACCCCATCCCCGACAAGCCGGAGATCGAGGTGGTGTGTTCGGCGCCGGCCGTCGACCGCCGCGAGGTGATTTCCTCCAATGGCGAGCGCGAGCTGCGCTGGGTGATCGAGACGCCGGTACGCATGGGCGACCGGGAATGGCCGGTCGAGCTGACGCTGACCAATCGCGAAACGATGATGTACCGCATGCTGCTGGGCCGTCAGGCGATCCGCGAGGACATGATGGTCAATCCCACCCTGTCCTACTGCCAGGGTGAACTGAGCTACGATCTCTACAAGGATTTCCCCAAACGCCGGCCGGTGAAGCGTCCGCTGCGCATCGCCATCCTGACGCGCGAACCCAACAACTACTCCTCGCAACGCCTCAAGGACTCCGCAGAAGCGCGCGGCCATGTCGTCGAGATGATCAATACGGCCCGCTGCACGCTGGCCATCGATGCGGCAAACCCCGACGTGTATTACGACGGCAAGCCGCTGCCGCATTATGACGCCGTGATTCCGCGTATCGGCGCGTCGATGACCTCCTACGGCATGGCGGTGCTGCGCCAGTTCTCGATGATGGGCGCCTACTGCCTGAATATACCCGAGGCGATCGGCGCCTCGCGCGACAAGCTCTACGCCCACCAGGTGCTGGCGCGCGCCGGCATCCAGATGCCGGTGACGGCCTTCGCCCACTCGCCGAAGGACACGGCCAATCTCATCTCCCACGTGCGCGGTGCGCCGCTGGTCGTGAAACTGCTGCAGTCGACACAGGGGCGCGGTGTCGTGCTGGCGGAAACGCGCAAGGCGGCCGAGTCGGTGATCGACGCCTTCCGGGGCCTCGATGCCAACTTCATCGTCCAGGAATTCGTCAAGGAAGCCGATGGTGCCGACATCCGCTGTTTTGTTGTGGGCGGCAAGGTGGTGGCCTCGATGATGCGCCAGGCCGAGAGCGGCGAGTTCCGCTCCAACCTGCATCGCGGCGGCTCGGCCAAACGGGTCCGCATCACCAAGGAAGAGCGCGCGTCGGCGGTCCAGGCCGCCAAGGCGCTGGGCCTGTCGGTCGCCGGGGTCGACATGCTGCGCTCGTCGACGGGGCCGAAAATTCTCGAGGTGAATTCCTCGCCGGGTCTGGAAGGTGTGGAACGCACCTCGGGCAAGGATGTCGCCGGCATGATCGTCGAATATATCGAGGGCCATGTCCGCCAGGTGCCCCCGCGCCGGGCCGGCAAGCGCCGGTCCCGCACGGCCGAGGAAGTGGCGGAATAGCTGCCGCTGCACCTGCTGTACGGCGATGCCGGCGGGAAGGCGTCAACCCGCTGCGTACCCGCCGCCGCCCGGGGTCTCGATCTCGACGGCGTCACCCGCCTCGACATCGATCCGGAACAGGCCGGGCAGATTTTCCACCGCCCCGCTCGCGCGGATCACCCTTTGGTGTCCCGGATACGCATCGCCGCCGCCCGCCAGGCCGAACGGATTCTCCTTGCGCCGCGAGGACAGGAGGGCAACCTCCATCGGCTCCAGGAAGGTGAGCCGGCGCTGGCTGCCATCGCCGCCGCGCCAGCGGCCCGTGCCGCCGGAGCCGTGACGGATGCGGTGATGATCGACGCGCACCGGGTAGCGCCGTTCCAGCACTTCCGGGTCGGTCATGCGCGAATTGGTCATGTGGGTGTGGATCGCGCTCTCGCCGGCAAAGCCGTTGCCCTCGGCATCCACCCCCGCGCCGGCACCGCCGCAGATCGTCTCGTAATACTGGTGGCGGTCATTGCCGAAGGTGAGATTGTTCATCGTGCCCTGGGCGGCAGCCATGCGGCCTGTCGCGCCGAACAGGGCATCGACGACCAGCTGGCTGGTCTCCACATTGCCCGCCACCACAGCCGCCGGCGGTCGCGGATTGAGCAGGCAGCCATCCGGAATGATCAGCTCGATCGGCTTCAGACAGCCTTCGTTCAGCGGGATGGCATCGCCGACAAGGCAACGGAAGACATAAAGCACGGCTGCGCGGGCGACCGAGGCAGGTGCGTTGAAATTGTTGTCGCGCTGGGGCGAGGTGCCGGTGAAATCCACGGTCGCCGAACGGTTCTCGCGATCGACGGAGATGGCGACGCGGATCTGCGCGCCATCGTCCAGACGCACCGTATGCACGCCGTCCTCCAGCGCATCGATCACCCGGCGCACGGCGCGTTCGGCATTGTCCTGGACATGGCCCATATAGGCCTTCACCACGTCCAGCCCGTTATCGGCAACAAGACGGTGAAGTTCGTCGGCCCCCTTGGCGCAGGCGGCCAGCTGGGCCTTCATGTCGGCGATATTCTGGTCGGGCCGGCGGGCCGGGTGCAGACCCGAGGCGAGCACCTCGCGCACGGCGGCTTCCAGGAAGCGGCCCTTCTCCATCACCTTCACATTTCGGAACTGCACGCCTTCCTCGTCGATGGTGCGCGAGAAGGGCGGCATGGAGCCCGGGGCGATGCCGCCGACATCGGCGTGGTGCCCTCTCGATGCGACATAGAAGAGACGTTCCTGTGACACAGGGTCATGCACAGGTGTGACAAGTGTGATGTCCGGAAGATGCGTTCCGCCATCATAGGGCGCATTTACGGCGACCGCATCGCCGGGCCCGAGATCGGGATGCGCTTCGGCCGCGGCCCGGACCGAGGCCGACATGGACCCCAGATGCACCGGCATGTGCGGCGCGTTGGCGACCAGTCCGCCCTCGGCGTCGAAGACGGCACAGGAGAAATCGAGACGTTCCTTGATGTTCACCGAATGCGCCGTGCGCTCCAGGGCGACGCCCATCTGTTCTGCGACCGACATGAAGCGCTTGTTGAACAGCTCCAGCCGGATCGGGTCGAGCCCGGTGCCGCCGCGATGATCGCCTGCGGCTTCGGCGCGGGACAGCGACAGCGTGCCGTCCTCAAGGCGCGTGGCGGTCCAGCCGCGATCGACCACAATGGTGGAGTTGGGGTCCATGATCAGCGCAGGACCGGTCTCGCTCATGCCCGGTGCGAACTGGTCGATGGCGTAGACGGGGACGTCATTCCAGCCGCCGGCATCGAACATGCGGGCCTGCGCCTTCGGGCGCGGGGTGCCTGCTTCCGGCGTAGGCATGTCGATCGACCAGTCGGAGGAGCCTGGCGGTGAGCATTCGGCTTCACGGGTGACCGATTCAACGATCAGCTCCCCTTCCGGGATAAAGCCGAACAGGCGTTTATGGGCCTCGCGGAAGGCCGCTTCCATCGCGTCGCGCGATCCGTCGGGCACAGGAATGGAGGTGTCCGAACCGGACACCTTGAGCCGCCATTCGCCGTGTGAGCGGATGGCCCCTGCCGGCAGGCCCTGGGCGGCGAGGGCGTTGCGGGCCTCCTCGTCCAGGCGCTGCGCGATACGGCCGGCCTCGTCGAACGCGCTCTCCAGNGGCGCCTCGACCGCCGCCATGCGGGTTTCGCGAATATCGGCCAGGCCGATACCCAGGGCGGACAGCAGGCCGCCATAGGGGTGGATCAGCACCGTCGTCATGCCCAGCGCGTCGGCGACGCGGCAGGCATGCTGGGCGCCGGCCCCGCCGAAGGCCGCCAGCGCATAGCCGGACGGGTTCACGCCCTGGCCGATGGAGATCTGCTTGATCGCCTGTGCCATGCTTTCCACGGCCACAGCGAGAAAGCCCTCGGCGGCTTCCTCGGCGCTGGCCAGACCCATCTCGCCGGCCAGTGCGGCGAGGGCGGTGCGGCTGGCCTCGACATCGAGCGGGGCGTCGGAGGTTTCGCCGAACACCCTGGGGAACCAGTCCGGCTGGATACGGCCGAGCACGATGTTGGCGTCGGTCACCGCCGCCGGTCCGCCCCGGCCATAGCCGGCGGGGCCGGGCATGGCGCCGGCGCTGTCCGGTCCGACGCGGGCACGTTCGCCGTCGAAAGTGAGGATGGAGCCGCCGCCGGCAGCGACCGTGTGCACCGCCATCATCGGCGCGCGCAGGC
>PANX01000018.1 GCA_002707795.1 Maricaulis sp. | reverse complement strand
CGCTCGGCTTTGCCGGCCTGCTGCTGGCCAGCTCGAACGATCCCACCTGCAATATCACCAAGGCGGAAGCCTGGGCGCGCGACTGGGGCATTCATTTCGGCAATGCCGGCGAGGCCGGGCATTTCGAGCCGGAAAGCGGGCATGGCCCCTGGCCGGAGGGCCTGATGGCCTTCGCCCGCTTCACCCAGACGCTCTAGGCCGGTCATGACCGGGGAGAGCCTGGTTTGCGAACCGGCCCGGCTCGACTGGAGCGAGCCGTCCGGCCCGCGTGCGGCTGACTATGGCGATGTCTATTTTTCCGCCGAGGACGGTCTGGAGGAGACACGGGCGGTGTTCCTCACCGGGTGCGGCTTGCCCGAGGCCTGGCAGGGACGTCGGCACTTTGTTGTCGGAGAGCTGGGCTTTGGCACCGGGCTGAATGCGCTGGCGCTCTGGCAGCTCTGGCGCGAGACGCGACCGGCCGGCGCCTGGCTGGATTTTGTCTCGGTCGAGAAGCATCCGCTGAGCCGTGACGAAGCCGTTCGCGCCTTTGCGGCCTGGCCGGATCTCGAACCGCTCACAACGCGTTTGCTGAAACAATGGCCCTCGCGGCAGAAGGGTGTTCATCGCCTTGTGTTTCCCGAGGATGGTTTTGCCATCACCGTCATTCACGACACGGTCGAGGCAGCACTGGCCGATATGGATTTCCGGGCGGATGCCTGGTTCCTCGACGGGTTTGCGCCGGCGAAGAATGACGCCATGTGGTCCCAGGACGTGCTCAACCAGGTTGGCCGGCTGTCAGCGCCGGGGGCGCGGATCGGCACGTTCACGGTGGCCGGCCATGTCCGGCGAGGTCTTCAGGCCGCTGGCTTCGAAGTCGCCAAACGCCCCGGCTTCGGGCGCAAGCGCGAGCGTCTGGAGGCCGTGTTTCCCGGAACGTCCGCCGCAACAATGCCGCCGCCGCGGAAGGTCGCGATCGTCGGTGCGGGAATTGCCGGCGCCAGTCTGGCGCGCGCTTTTGCGGGGCGGGGGAGCGAGGTCGTCGTGTTCGACGCTGCCGGGCCGGCGGGCGGTGCCTCCGGTGCACCGGCCGGGCTGCTGACACCACGCCTGGAGCGGGCCGACCGGCCCCATGTTCGCGCGACCCTGGCGGCGTTTGATTATGCGCGCCGCTGTTATGAAGGCTTCGACGGTTTCTATCCCGGCGGGGTCGTCCGGCTGGCGAAGGATGAGCGCGAAGCGCAGCGTTTCGCCGGTATCGCCGCCCTGATGGACGAGCGGGTCGAGTGGGACGGGTCGGTACTGCAGATGCACGCCGCGGCCCGGATCGAACCGGCGCGCATCGTCGCCCGGATGCTGGGCGACGTACCGGTTTGTCAGGCGCGGATTGCGTCGGTCTCCGAGACGGACAACGAAGTTCTGTTGGTAAATGCAGACGGCGAAACACTGTGCCGCGCCGATTGCGTCGTTTTTGCCTGCGGGGCCGGTATGACGGCCTGGTATCCGGACATTTCACCGAGTGCGGGACAGGTGGCGGTCTTTGCCGGTGAAGCCCCGGCCCGGCCTGTAACCTGGGGCGGTTATGCCTGTGCGGCGCCGGGCGGTGTGCTGGTCGGAGCGACCCATGTGGCCGGCGAGGATGCCGGGCCGGACGAGCCTGCGATTGCCGGCTTCCGCGAAGCCTACGCTCGGCATTTTCCCTCATTGAAAGCCGGCGAGGTCGTGCAGACCTGGTGCGGTGTGCGGGCCTCGACGCCGGACCGGCTCCCGGTCGCCGGAGCGCTGGGGCCGCGAAGCTTTGTTCTCTCCGGTCTCGGCTCGCGTGGCTTTGCCCACGCGCCCCTGCTGGCCGAACATGTTGCAGCTCTCGCTCATGGGCATATGCCCGCACTGCCCCGATCCGCAGCCGAAGCAATCGATCCGGCCCGTTTCGAGATACGCCGCCAGAGGCGCGGCGGCTAAGGCGCTACACCGCTTCGGGCAGCGGTTCTCCCGGCGTCCGGTCGGATCTCTCGAAACGCAGCTCGGCGAGCGGGCAGGGTGTCGCGAAACAGGTCGCATCGATCCGGAAATCCGGTCCCCTGTCTCCTTCCAGAACGACGGAATATGCGCCTATCGACAGGGTGACACTCAGGCCGGTCGCCGGCGGCAGCGCAAGCGAGACGGCGGGCAGCGCCGCCATGGCTACCAGAACTCCCGTTTTCACAAGCATGCCGGGCCCTCCTCGACCTTTGCTCCTCTGGATGCCGCTGGAGGTGCGATCGGATGCACGTCATCGGGGAAAACGGCGCGCTGTTTGCAACGGTGAGAGTGAAACGGTTGCGCCTGGCGCGTAACGGGACAAAGGGTGTCAGATCATGCACGCAGCAGCCAGCGGCAGTTTCGTCGAACGGCGCAACGGTTCGCGCCATGTCTGGTTTCTGAACTCGGCCTTCGACAAGATCGGTCTGGATACCGCCCTGCGCCGTATCACCGAACGCGATCCTGCAAGCCCCTTCGCCTTTGTCGTCACGCCCAATGTCGACCATCTGGTCCGGCTCGAACACGACACCGTGCTCGCCACGCTCTACGCCCAGGCCTGGCTGACGGTCTGCGACAGCCGTATCCTGGAACTGATCGGCCGGATGTCGGGCGAGCGTATCGATATCGCACCGGGTTCGGACCTGACGGCACGCCTGTTTGACACCGCAATCGACCCGGACGAACCCCTGACGATCATTGGCGGCAATCGCGCCGTCATCGATGCCGTGACGGCACGCTACGGCTTGAAAGATGTGCGCTGGCACGAACCGCCAATGGGATTGCGGAACAATCCGGAGGCCGTCGCCGAGTGCGCTAAATTCGTTGCTGAAAATCCGTCGCGCTTCGTGCTGATCTGCGTGGGATCCCCGCAGCAGGAAATGATCGCGGAAGCCTGTCTAGACCGTGGCGATTGCACGGGTGTCGGGCTGTGCGTGGGCGCATCGCTGGATTTCCTGGGTGGAAAGGCCCGGCGGGCGCCGGTGTGGGTTCAGCGGGCACGGCTGGAATGGCTGCACCGTCTGGCGCAGGAGCCGGGTCGCATGTGGCGCCGCTATCTGGTCGAGGGGCCGAAGGTGTTCCTGCTCTGGCGGCGCTGGCGGAAAACCCAGCGCGAACTGCGCGCGCTCGAACGCGCGCTTTCGCAGCCGGACCGTGTCAAAGAGCGTGCACTTCACCAACGTATCCGCAACCTGGAAGCCCAGTTGGCGTCACGTGAGTGATACACACTGTTACATGCGGGGCACTGGCATTGCCTTTTGCCGCGGCCGGCCCTAGCGTCCGCGCCGCGATGGTTCCCTCACGGGATTAATCGGGAAGCCGGTGCGGTCACCACTTTTCAGGTGATGTCCAAGTCCGGCGCTGTGCCCGCAGCCGTAAGCGGCGAGCGGCGATGCAAGTAACCACTGGAGCTTAAGGCTCCGGGAAGGGGCATCGTCCGCATTGACCCGCAAGCCGGAAGACCTGCCATCGCCGTCGTCTGTCCGCTCGTGCGGGAAAACACGAGGCTGGCGCGGATTTTCCGTTTTCGACGACTCCTTGCAACCTGCCGGTCGCGTGCGCGGCCGGTCACCATGCTGTGGAGACGTGGTACATGCGCATATACAAATCGCTGCCGCTGGCGCTGGCGGCCAGTTCAATCCTGATTTCACCCGCTGTCCTGGCCCAGGACGCGCAGGACGACGATGTCATCCTGATCACCGCCGCCCGCGTGCCGATTCCGGCCGACGATGCGACGGCGAGTATCACCCGCCTGGACGCTGCGGATATTCAGGCCCGTGGATCGGTTTTCGCCGCCGATATCCTGCGCGCCGTTCCGGGGCTGGCGGTCTCGCATTCGGGCGCTCCCGGCGCACTGACCCAGATCCGGGCCCGTGGCGCCGAGGCCAATCACGTCCTCGTTCTGATCGATGGCGTGGAGGCCAACAATCCGTTCACCGGAGAAGCGGATTTCGCGCACTTCGCGTTCAGCGATCTCGGTTCGATCGAGGTGTCACGCGGCGAACAGTCCGCCCTGTGGGGGGCCGACGCCATTGGCGGCGTCGTCCGCCTGACGACGGCGCGGCCCACGACGGGTATGACAACGTCGCTGGGGCTTGAGGGCGGCGAGTTCGGGACCTTCAACGGCGATGGCCGGATCGCCTCGACCTTCGAAAGGGGCTGGCTGACCCTGTCCGGCAGCGCCTATCGCAGCGACGGGATCGACGTGTCGGGCACGGGCGGCGAGGAGGATGGTTACGAGAACGAGACCGTCAATCTCGCCGGTGGCTATGCGCTCAACGACATCGTCCGGTTCGAGGGCTCGGCCCGGTGGCTGTCCTACGACAGCGCGTTCGACAGCGATACCGATTTCGATGGCCTGTTGAACGATGTCGACCGGAACACGGACGGCCGGACCGTCTTTGCCCGTGCTGCGCTGCTGGCCGAGCATTCGGCGGGCGGTTTCGAGATCGAGCACGAACTGGCCGTGCAGCTGACCGACGACGAGGTCGAGAACTATGCGGATGGCGCATCGACCGGCCGTTCGCTGGGACAGCGGCTTCAGTCTCACTATGAAGTCACCGGCCGCTGGTCGACGGGCGAGACACAGCATCGCCTGACAGGTCTCGTCGAGCACGATCGGGACCGCCTGAAATCCTTCACGGCGCCCGGTGCCGGATCCAACCAGTCACCCTCGATCGAGGCGAGTGCCTTTGCTGCCGACTACGGCCTGGACCAGGGCGCGCTCACACTGACCGCATCCGTCCGGCGCGACATTCATGACCGGTTCGACGATGCCACGACCTGGCGCGTCGGCGCCGGCTGGGCGTTCGAGGCTGTGGATGGCCGGGCCCGGGTGAGCTTTGGCGAAGGGGTCAAGAATCCGGGGATCTATGAATTGTTCGGCTATTTCCCCGGCAGTTTTGTCGGCAATCCGAACCTGGACCCCGAGCGTTCGTCGGGCTGGGAGATCGGCTGGGACCAGACCCTGCTGGAGGGGCGCGCGACCCTTTCCGCCGTCTACTTCGAGTCCGAGCTCGAGGACGAGATCTACACAGATTACTCGACCTTCCCGTCGACCGCGCTGAACGCCGCATCGCTCTCCAACCGCTCGGGTGTCGAACTGTCCGGCAGCTGGGATATTTCCGGCAGCTGGTCGGCATTCGGCTCGCTCTCCCTGCTGGAGAGCGAGGAGAACGGCGTTGCGGAGATCCGCCGGCCGGAGCAGCTGGCATCGCTGACGCTCGACTGGCATCCGGCAAACCTCGACTGGTCCGGCGCGCTGACGGTCGATTATACCGGCGATCAGCTGGATACGGATTTCGGGTCCTTCCAGACGGTGACGCTGGACGCCTACACCCTGGTGGGCGGTCAGGTGCGCTGGAAGGCGACCGAGGCACTGGAGCTCTATGTGCGCGGCGAAAACCTGCTCGATGAGGAGTATCAGGATGTGTTCGGCTATCATACGCCGGGCCGCGGCCTGTATTTCGGCCTGCGTCTGCGCAACGGCTAGTCCGGCATTCGCCGGCGGCGGCGTGCGCGTTCTGCGCGCCTCGGACGGGGTCGTGTCCACATCCTTGTGTGCCGACGCCTATGTCCTGGAACTGGCGGGACCGGGTCGCATTGCGGCCCTGTCCTGGCAGGTCGATCACCCGGTTTCGGCGGCGCCGGACTGGGCGCGCAGCCTCCCCAAGGCGTGGAATGATGCGGAGCGGCTTTATGCCCTGGCGCCGGGCCTGACGGTGTTCGGAGCGGGCGAGGGCGCGCGGACCCGCCGCATGCTGGAACGGACCGGGTTTGAAACCTTCGAGCTGAGCTGGGCGAGCGGTTTCGATGGCGTGCGTGCCAATCTTCTTGCGCTGGGCCGGCATCTGCATCGCGACGCGGAAGCCGGTGAGGCGGTCGCGGCGCTCGACCGCCGTCTGGCGGCGCTGTCTGCGCGCAGCGCGGAACGGGGCGTGCGGCCGCGTGTGCTCTATCTGAGCGCGTCCGGCGGAACGGCCGGTGACGGGACCTATATCGACGCGGCGATCGCGGCGGCCGGTGGCGTCAACGTCATGGCGGAGGAGGGTGTAACTGGCTGGCCGGCCGGCGATCCCGAGACCGTGCTCGCCGTGGACGCCGATATCGTGCTTACGAGCTTCTTCACCGATGGCTATACCGGCCTGTCGAACCGGGCGGTGCGCCATTCGGCTTACCGGCGCGTGCTGACGCAGGGGGCAAGCGAAACCATCCCTGCCAGCGACTGGCCCTGCGCCGGCCCGCGCCTGATCGACGCGGCCGAGCGCATTGCCGATATCATCGACGACTGGTCCGCGCAGGTGCCGTCATGAGCGGGCGGGGCTTTCTCGTGGCAGGGCTGGCGGCCGGTCTGGTGGTGGCCGTTGGACTGTCGCTGTTTTGCGGCGGTACGGGGCTGGCAGCAATTGATGGACTGTTTTCCGCCACGCCATCGCTCGACACCCTGATCCTGCGCGAACTCAGGCTGCCGCGTGTAATGCTGGGCGTTCTGATCGGTGCCGGGCTTGGCGGCGCCGGGGCCGTGATGCAGGGCTTCTTCCGCAATCCGCTGGCCGATCCCGGTGTCGTCGGCGTGTCGGCGAGTGCCGGCCTTGGCGCCGTCACGGCGCTGTATTTCGGACTGGCCTCCCTGTTTGCGCTGGCACTGCCGCTCGCTGGTGTGTTCGGCGCGACCGCCGGCGTGACCCTGCTCTTCCTGATCGCGGGGCGCGGCGCGTCTGCAACCACGCTGATCCTGTCAGGTGTGGCCGTGAATGCGATGGCGGGCGCGCTGACGGCTTTGCTGATGAATCTGGCCCCCAATCCGTGGGCGCTGGCCGAGATTGCCTATTGGCTGATGGGGTCGCTGAAAGATGCCAGCTGGACGGAAATCGCCTTTGCCGCCCCGCTGATCCTCGCCGGCCTGGCGATCCTGTCGACGACGGGGCGCAGTCTTGATGCGCTGAGCCTGGGCGAAGAGACGGCGGTCAGCCTGGGCGTGGATCTGAAGCGGCAGCGCCTGACCGTGGTCGCCGGGACCGCCCTGGCCGTCGGCGGCGGCGTGGCGGTGGCCGGGGCNATCGGTTTCGTCGGGCTCGTGGTGCCGCATCTTCTGCGTCCGCTGGTGGCGCACCGCCCCGGAGCCCTGATCCTGCCCTCCATGCTCGGAGGCGCGCTCCTGGTGACGCTGGCCGACCTGTTCGTCCGCCTCGTGTCCGGGCCCGGCATGCCGCTTTATCTCGGTGTGGTCACGGCACTGATCGGCGCGCCCTTCTTCCTCTGGCTGGTTCGCACATCGCAAAGGGTGGCGCCATGAGCCGGCTTGATTTCCAACATGTCGATTTCGGTTATGGCGACCGGCTTCTGCTGCGCCGGACCAGCCTGACCTTCGAGGGCGGCGGTATCGTGGCGCTTGTCGGTCCGAACGGCGCGGGCAAGTCGACCTTGCTGAAACTGGCCGCCGGCCTGTTGCAGCCGGCCAGCGGCAGCGTGGCGCTGAACGGACGCCCGCTTGCAGATCTGCCGCTGCGCGAGCGGGCGCGGATGATCGGTTACCTGGCGCCCGACGGACGTTCGGCCTGGCCGATGACCGTGCGCAATCTGGTTGCGCTGGGACGCGCGCCCTGGCGCCAGCCCTTGCGTGCGCTCGGCGCAGACGATCACGCTGCGATCGATCGGGCCATGGAACAGACCGGTATTGCCGATCTGGCCGGGCGGCGGTTCGACACGCTGTCTTCAGGCGAGCGCGCGCGTGCACTGATCGCCCGGACGCTTGCCGGCCATGCACCCTTGCTGGTGCTGGATGAGCCGACCGCCGCCCTCGATATCCGGCATCAGCTGGGCGTGATGGAGATTCTGCGGGAGGCCGCAAAGGCGGGGACGCAGGTGGTTGTCGCCGTCCACGCCCTCGATCTGGCCGCCCGCTTCGCCGACCGCGTCCTGGTGATGAAACGGGGTGCCGTCCTGGCCGATGGCCCGGCCGAGACCGCCCTGTCCGAAGCGGTTGTCAGTGAGGCCTTTGACGTCCGCGCGCCGGGCGGCATCGTTCCGACCCGTCTCGTGCCGCTTCAGGTCTCGGGGTAGGAAAATCTAGTCGAAGACGATTTCCGGCGCCGGCTTGGACGCTGTTTCGGCTGCAGACAGGACGGCGCGGCTGACGCGGGCAAACGCCTTGCCAACAGGGCCGTCGTCGAGCGCCATCGGTTCGCCGGCGTCGGAACGCGCGCGCAGATCGGGGTGCAGCGGGATGTCGCCCAGATAGTCGATACCCAGAGCCTCGCTTTCCGCCTTCACGCCGCCATGGCCGAAGATGTGGCTGCCTTCCCCGCAATGCGGGCAGATGAAGACGGACATGTTCTCGACCATGCCGAGAATGGGCACATGGGTCTGGTCGAAGAGATTCATCGCCTTGCGGGCATCGTCCAGGGCGAGATCCTGGGGCGTCGAGACGATCACCGCCCCGTCGACCGGAATATCCTGGGCGATGGCAAGCTGGGCATCGCCGGTCCCCGGCGGCATGTCGAGGATCAGCACATCGGGCTGGCCCCAGTCGGTGTCGGCAAGGAATTGCCGGATGGCGCCCTGGACCATCGGTCCGCGCCAGACGACGGCGGCTCCGGGTTTCACCACAAAGCCCATCGACACGATCTTCACGCCATGGGCCATGACGGGCTGCACACCGGCATCGGTCTTCTGAAGCCCCGGCACATCGGTGAGGCCGAATAGGCGCGGCGCGGACGGGCCGTAGATATNGGCGTCCAGCAGACCGACCTTGAGGCCTTCCCGGGCCATGGCCACGGCCAGATTGGCGGCGATGGTGGATTTGCCCACACCGCCCTTGCCGGAGGCGACGGCAATGATGCGCTTTGCGGGCTTGGGTGTGGCGCCGGTCCGGTCGTTCTGGCGTTTCTGCGGCTTTTGACGCCCCTGGGTGCCGGCATTCTCGCGATGCGCGGTCATTACGGTGCGCACGCGCCCGATCCCGTCAAGCGCGGAAACGGCCTGTTCGATCTCGGGGCGCAGGCGGTCCAGATCCGGCTCGCCGGCGACGGGCGGCGACAAGATGATCGTTGCTGTGTCGCCCATGACAGACGCGGCCTCGACGCGGCCCGCATCCACGAGGTTGCGGCCCGACTGGCGTTCGGTCACCGATTGAAGGGCTGTGCGAAGGCGGTCGTCCATGATGCTGTCCTGCTGCGCAATGATCGTGGCCCTGACTTAGGCGCTTCGCGGCAGAACGCAAAGACATGGCAGCTGCGACCGATTCAGCCGCGCGGCGCGTTCAGGAAATTGCGGGGCAGGAAAATTGTGAGATGGATGGTGGGCGATACTGGGATTGAACCAGTGACCCCTTCGATGTCAACGAAGTGCTCTCCCGCTGAGCTAATCGCCCATCCGTCACAAGAGAGCCGGGTTTCTAGCGTCAGCGCGCCGCGAGCGCAAGACAGATGTGTGCAGGAAATCACAGCTCTTTGCAGCTTGCTGCCGGGCAGGCCGGGTCTTCGTTACGGCCTGATCAAGACTGTATGACTTTTCTGCAACAATCACGATACGAAGCGCCCGGATGTTGTGACTGGTGCTTTCAAGCGTTTGCGAGTTTCGACATAGTGCGGCGCAGGTAGGGGTGACCCTCCATGCGTGTTTCACAAGCCCACAAAGGGCAAGCACGCAACTCGACTTACAAGGGGTACAATCGTGAGCAATACTTGGGATCGGGAGCGCTTGCTGCGCTCCACAATTCTTGCTGGCTTCGCGGCTTCGGGTCTGGCCTTTGCGCCGGCCGTCGCCCAGGACGCCGTGCAAACGTCGCAAGCAGACTGCCGTCCGGGTGAAGTCCTGGTCAACGGCGCCTGCGAAGTCGACACCTCCGAAGAGCGCATCGTCATCACCGGTTCGCGCATCGCGCGTTCCGCGGCGAACGCACCGACGCCGCTCATCCAGCTGGACGGCGACGATATCATCCTGTCCGGTGAGCCGAACATCGTCGACTATCTCGCCGACGTTCCGGCCCTGCAGGGTTCCGTGGTGCCGGAAGACACCACCGGTTCGAACCTGAACGATGGCGGCCTGTCGCTGCTCAACCTGCGCGACCTCGGCTCTGTCCGTACGCTGGTGCTGGTTGACGGTCGCCGCCATGTCGGTTCCAGCCCGGGCACGCTGTCGGTCGACGTGGACACCATTCCGTCCATGCTGGTCGAAAGCGTTGAAGTCATCACCGGCGGCCAGTCGGCCGTGTACGGCGCCGACGCCGTGTCCGGTGTGGTCAACTTCATCCTGCGTGACGACTTCGACGGTATCGAGGTTGACGCGACCGTTGCACAGATCAACCAGGACGGTCAGCTCAACTCGCGCATCTCGGCCGCTTGGGGCGACAACTTCCTCGATGGCCGCCTGAACGTCTACGCGTTCGGCGAATATCAGGACACTGAAGAAGTCCTGGACTTCGACATCGACTGGAAGCGTGAATCCTGGGGCTACCTGGGTAATGATTCCGATCCGGCCTCTGCTCCGAACGACGGTGTCTGGGACAACGTGCTGGCACGCGATCGTCGCGATGCATACTTCGCCCGCGGCGGTGTCCTGATCCTGGCCGGCGGTGCGCCTGGTACGGCCACGAACGACCCGGACGGTCCGTTTTCAACCTGCCCGGTCGCGTTCAACCACATCTGGGCCTACTCGGGCTGTATTCCGGTCCGCGCCGACACCGGCAATGTCTACTCCTTCGCCGCCGACGGCACGCCGCGTCCGTATGACTTCGGTTATGCCCAGGCTGGCGCCGGTCTTTCCCGTCGCGTCAGCGCAGGCGGTGACGGCCTGAACTCCGGTACCGAATTCGGTCAGGGGTCGCGTATCCCGCGTTCGGAAGCCTACCGCTTCCAGACCGGCTTCAACTTCGAGCTGAACCCGTCCATCACGGTTTTCGGTGAAGCTAAGTACGTCGAAGAAGAAACCTTCGACACCGGCCAGCCGACCTTCTGGCAGATCACGCTGTGGGACAACCCGTCCTTCTACGTGGGCAACGCCTTCCTGCTGGACTACACCGACAACGCCTATGCGCTGCAAAGCGGTCTGGCTGACCTGATCAACAACCACCAGCGTGCCGTCTACAGCGCTCCGACCGAGACGCAAGACAGTCAGCTGATCGGTTACGTGACCGACCGTCGCGCCGCCTTCGGCATGTTCGCCCGTCGCGTTCGCAGCTCAACAACCGTGACCTGACCCGTTTCGTGCTGGGTGCGGAAGGTGTGGCTCCGGATTTCGCTTTCCTGCACAACATCACCTGGGAAGCCGGCTACACCTACGGCGAAATGAACAACACCAACCTCGAGTCGGGTGTTGACATCGACCGCTTCAACTACGCTGCCGATGCTGTTTTTGATGGCAGTGGCAATGTGGTCTGCCGGATCACGCGCGACACGCCCGGATCGACCGACGAGGCGATCACCGGCTGTACGCCGATCAACATCTTCGGTTCCGACTATCGTGCCGACGCCAACCATCCGGATGCGACCGGTGGTGGTGGCCGTCCGGGTCTGACGCCGGAGCAGGAAGCCTATCTGATGGCTGCGATCGAAGTGACCGACAGCAACCGTCAGCACAACTTCCTGGCGTTTGGTTCGGCTGAAACCTTCGATTTCTGGGGTGCCGGTCCGATCGGCGTGGCGCTCGGTTACGAGTTCCGTCGTGAGGAAACCGAAGGCACGGGCCGTGACCGCGATACCGCGGGCCGCAACCTGTTCCTGAACACCGGTCCGGACTTCCCGCAGGCCAGCTACGAAGCGAACGAGATCTTCACCGAAGTTCGCGTCCCGCTGCTGGACAACCAGCTGTGGATGCAAAGCGCGGAAATCAGCGCAGCGTACCGCTTCTCGGACTACACCACGGTTGGTGAAGTCGAGAGCCTCAGCCTGCAGGGCTCGGTGCGTCCGGTCGATGACATCTTCATCCGTGCCACCTACGGTGAAGCCACGCGTATCCCGAACCTTGGCGAAAACTTCCGTCCGCCGAGCCAGACCTTCGGTAACGGTCTGCAGGATCCGTGCGATGCAAACCGCATCCGTGCACGTGACGATGCTGCCGACCGTGCTGCGATCCGGGCCAACTGTCTGGCGACCATGCCGGCCGGCTATGACCCGGGTACGGATACGCCGAACACGGGTACGCTCATCCAGTACACCAGCGGTATTCCGGGCTTCAACTCGGGCAACCCGAACCTGGAGCCGGAAGAGTCGACCTCCTACACCTTCGGTGTGGCGTACACGCCGAGCTGGCTGCCGGGCTTCACCGTCACGGCTGACTACTTCGACATCGAGATCAACAATGTGATTGCCTCGGTGACGATCCAGCAAGCGCTTAACCAGTGCGTCGGTGCCGCCGGCCCGAGCGTTGGTTCGGTCAACCAGGGTGCGTGTTCGACGTTCGAGCGGTCTGCTACGCAGCAGATCCCGCAACAGCCTGCCTATGGCATCTACACCTTCATCCAGGGCTCGCTGAACTATGCCGGTCTCGAAACCCGCGGTATCGACTTCACGTCGTCCTACGGTTTCGAAACCGACCGGTTCGGTGACTTCGACTGGTCGCTGCGCGGTACCTACCTCATCGAGCAGAACGACTTCGTCAACATCGCCAATCCGGGTGAAGAGACGGCTTATGACAGTGGCCTGGGTCAACCGCACGTGCGCCTCCTGTCGACCGTCTCCTGGACGCCGGTGGAACAGCTGATCTTCTCGTGGGATTGGGACTGGCAGTCGTCTCAGGAAATCATCGACGAAGACGACTGGCGTCAGAACCCCGATGGCCGTGAATTCCGCTTCACGACCACCGGTGACTTCAGCCAGCACGACTTCACGGTGCGTTACCTGCCGCGTGAAAACCTCACGCTGCGTGCCGGTGTCGTGAACGCCTTCGACGCCGAGCCGGCACGCTGGCTGGGTTCGTCGACCTCGGCTGACAATTTCGACTTCTGGGGCCGCCGCTTCTTCGTCGGCGTCAACGTCCAGTACTAAGTCGAGTTCACGCTCAAACAGGAAGGGCCCGCCGATCGGCGGGCCCTTTTTGTATCCGCAGGCTTTTGCGCACAAAAAAAGCGCGCGATGGCCTCGCGCGCTTTTCAGTGCTCGCTGAAGACTGTCTCAGGCAGCCATCACTCGCGCCACCTCGTCGACCAGTTCGCGCAGATGGAAGGGCTTGGAGAGCACCTTGGCGTTGGTCGGGGCGCCGGAGCCGGGGTTCAGGGCCACGGCGGCGAAGCCGGTAATGAACATGATCTTGAGTGCCGGATCGATCTCTGCGGCACGGCGTGCCAGCTCGATCCCGTCGACACCGGGCATCACGATGTCGGTCAGCAGAAGGTCGAACTGCGCCGGCTGTTCGCCGATCGCATCCAGTCCTTCCTCCCCGTCGGAACACACGAGAACCTCGTGCCCGGCCCGTTTCAGGGCCTTGGCGAGGAAGTCCCGCATCGAATCATCGTCTTCTGCCAGAAGTATCTTTGCCATCTCAGGTCCCACCCTTGCGAAAACTCGAATTGACGGCAACCTACACGCGCTTGGTAAAAACCCGCTGAACGCGCTGTAGCGCTTGACCGGCGGAGTGCAGCTGCCCACTCTTTGACCCATGGACGCTGCAAACCCATCATCGCTCGCCTTGGATGTTTCGGCAAATCCAAATGCGTCTACCGATGCGGTCCGGGTCGCGCGGCCGTCCGGCCCGGCCCGGCCGGTCGTGTTCGCCTCGCCGCATTCGGGGCGGCACTACACCTCGGAAATGCAGTCGCTGACCTGCCTGACCCTCGACCAGCTGCGCCGGTCCGAGGATGCCTATGTGGACACGCTGATTGCTTCCGCGCCGGAGTTCGGCGCCCATCTCGTGACGGCGCAGTTTCCGCGCGTTTTCGTGGATCCGAACCGGGGGCCGTGGGAACTCGATCCGGGGATGTTCTCGGACCGCCTGCCGGATCAGACGGCACCCGTCTCCCGGCGTGCCGCATCCGGGCTGGGCGTGGTCCCGCGAATCGGTTTCGAGGGCCGCGCCCTCTATCGCCGCCGTCTGCGCTATGCGGAAGCGCGCAGCCGGATCGAGCGCTTCTACGAGCCCTATCACGCGACCCTTGAGGGGCTGCTGTCGGATCTGCGGGACACGCACGGCTTCGTGCTGGCGATCGACATGCACTCCATGCCGGACGCCAGTGCGCGCGGTGTGGACTTTGTCCTGGGCGACCGGTTCGGCTCGTCTTGCGATCCACGGGTTACGGACCGGGTCGAAGCCGTATTGCGTGACCAGGGCTACGTCACAGTTCGGAACATTCCCTACGCCGGCGGCTACACGACGGAGCATTATGGACGGCCTGCCGACGGGGTGCATGTGATCCAGATCGAGATCAACCGCAGCCTTTATCTCGACGAGGCACGGGTCGCGATGGCGCCGGGATTTCCCGGCTTCGAGGCCGAAATGCGCAAGATTGTCAGGGAATTGACTCACACCGACTGGTCCGCCTGCGTGCCGGCCTGACACTACCCATCCAGCGCGAAACAAAAGGCGTGCCTTCGCCCGGCACGCGCTTTGCTCCCCTGTGAGGTGTGCGTCCCAATGCGGCGCATTTCGAGACGCGAAGAACAGGCGGCGAGTAGTATGACGAACGATATCGACCTTCATGTGGGCAAGCGCCTGCGCCGTCGGCGCCGGCTCCTGGGGCTGACACAGCAGCAGCTGGCGGAATCCGTCGGTATCCGCTTCCAGCAGATCCAGAAATATGAGTGCGGCGCCAATCGCGTCAGTGCCAGCCGGCTGTTCGAGCTGGCCGAGTCGCTCGATGTGCCGGTGCAGTATTTCTACGAGGGCCTGTCCCGGCGCGATCAGGTCGACAGCGACACGCGCCTCTCGGCGGACATCCTCTCGCAGAAAGAGACGATGGATCTGATCCGCGCCTATTACCGGCTGGGCGAGCGTCCGCGCAAACGCCTGCTGGAACTGGCCAAGTCGCTCGAGCCGGACGAGCCGGCGAACGACGCTGCCTGATACGGGGTCCGGGGGGACAACGACAAGGCGTCTGGCGTGGCGGCGAGGGCCATGCTAGGCGCCTTTTCATGTCTGGCTACGACCCGTCATACGACCTTGAAACCGCACACCGGATGGCCGACGCCGCCGGCGCGGCGATCCGGCCCTATTTCCGCTCCGGGCTGGCCGTGGAAAACAAGCTGACGGCGGGTTTCGATCCGGTGACGGCAGCAGACCGGGCCTCTGAACAGGCCATGCGCGATGTTCTCGCGGAGCGCGCGCCCGATGACGGCATCCTCGGGGAGGAATTCGGCGAAACGGTGCGCGACAACGCGCGGCGCTGGATCCTCGATCCGATTGACGGGACACGGGCCTTTATCGCCGGGCTTCCGACCTGGACCGTGCTGATCTCGCTCGAGCAGGCGGGGCGGCCCGAAGTCGGTGTCATCGACCAGCCTCATATCGGTGAACGTTTTGCGGGCTGGCCGGGCGGTGCGGCCCTGTGGCATGGCGGTGCGAAGCGGCAATTGCGCACCAGCGGGCGGACCAGCCTCGACGAGGCGATCCTTGCGACAACCGATGCCTATCTGTTCAGCGGCGACGAAGCGGCGGCGTTCGAGCGGGTTCGCCGGACGGCCCGGCTGTGCCGTTTCGGATATGACGCCTATGCCTATGCCATGCTCGCCGCCGGCGGCGTCGATCTGGTGATCGAGAGCGGGCTTCAGATCTATGACGTCCAGGCATTCATGCCGGTCGTGCAGGGCGCGGGCGGGGTCGTGACCGACTGGCGCGGTGGCGATCCGAGCCTCGGCGGTCAGGTGGTGGCGGCGGCTTCTGAGGCTCTGCTTGAAAGCGTTCTGCCCCTGCTCGCCGGCGCTGCGCGCTAGAGCGTGATCAGGTGAAGTGGGTACCGGTTCACCGGTTCGATCACGCGACTGCTCAAGTCGAGCGTGATCAGGTGAAGTGGGAACCGGTTCTCCGGTTCGATCACGCGACCGCTCAGGATTCTGAAGCAGGGTCGGCTCCTCAGGAAACGATCCTGATCTAGCTGTCGAGCAGGATCCTCACCGGTTCGCGGCCGAACTCGATGCGCTCGACCGAGCGGCTGCGCCGGTCGGCCGGTCTGAAAAAGGCGCGGTTCTCCTGAACCGTCAGCGGCGCGCGTTCGCCGTCCCGGTCGACGGCCCAGGCTTCCGGTGCCGCACCGTCGAACACGAAGACAACGGATTCCATCCGGGGGGCAAACAGTGCGGCGACGCCCGCAGCCGACCGGATCGCGCGGTTGGCCTGCTCGACACTCATGGCGAGCGCGTCGCGGGAAAACTCGGTCGCGCCGGGGCCGGAATACTCGAACTGCATCGACAGGGAAAACCCGCCGCCGGCCGGCTGGTTGATCCAC
>PANX01000017.1 GCA_002707795.1 Maricaulis sp. | reverse complement strand
GGCGAAGCCGGTAAGATCGCCGATCACGCCCCCGCCCAGCGCGATGACCGCCTCGGAGCGTTCGATATTGCGGTCGAGCAGCGTGTCGACGAGGTGTTGCAGGCCGGCCCAGCTCTTTGTCGTCTCGCCCGGCTCCAGCACGATCGGATCGGCGCGCAGCCCGGCGCCTTCCAGCCAGTCGGATACGGTCTTCAGATGCAGGCCGGCGACGGTGCGGTCGGTTACCAGGATGGCGCGGCCGCGCGGGAAATGCGCACCCAGCCGAGATTGTGCCGCTTTCAGCGCACCGGCGCCGACCAGCACATCATAGCTGCGCGCACCCAGCCCGACGGAAACGGAAAGTATGTCGCTCACGCCTCGGCCTCCCGGGCTTCCAGCGCCCGCATGATCAGGTCCAGTGTTGTCTGATGCGATCCGGCGGATGCATCGACATGGATATCCGCCTCTGCATACGCGGGTGTGCGGGCTTCGAGCAAGCGCTGCAGGACGCTGCGCGGGTCCTGGCCGCGCAGGAGCGGGCGGGTGTCGCGCCGGGAGACGCGTTTGACCAGCGTGTCGACATCGGCCTGCAGCCAGACCGACACGCCCTTTTCCTTGATGCGCGCACGCGTTTCCGGGTCGACAAAGGCACCCCCGCCCAGGGCGATCACCATGGGCGGTTCGTCCAGCAGGCGTGAGATCACCTTGCGTTCGCCATCGCGGAAGGCCGCCTCGCCGAAATCGTCGAAGATCTCGGAAACCGAACGTCCTGCAGCGCGTTCGACTTCCTCGTCGGCATCCCGGAAATTCAGGCCGAGCGCCTTGGCCAGCCGGCGGCCGACCGTGGTCTTGCCGACCCCCATCAGGCCGATCAGCACGATGGGGCGGTCCGTTTCGAGAGATCGCGTCATGCCTAGCGGTATAAACGGTCTGGAAATCGCCGCAATCACGGTTAGGCTCCGCACGGAGGTCCGGTGCAGCCGATCGCACCGGTTTCAGACGTCATGGAGTAGGGCGAATGCGGGGTTTCCTGATTGGAGTGCTGGTTGTCGGCGTGCTGGTTCTGGCCGGCTTCGGGACGCTGGCCGTGATCGCGAATGGGCTGGAACCCACCCGGGAGAGTGTACGTGTCGAGTTGGAAGACAATTTCCCGCGCTAGCCTGCTGGCAGCGCTGCTGGGCGGCACCGCCCTGGCTCAGGATCTGATCGAGGTGGAGCGTCTGGACGCGCTCGATCCGCTGGAAGTCGGTCTGCCCGGCGCGGCGATGAGCAACCGCCTGTGGGCGGGCACCGACCGCGTGATGGCACAGGCCGTCCTGTCGCGGCTGCCGGCCGCCGAAGGGGACGGCTATACCAGCGAAACCCTGGCCGAGATCGCACGTTCCGTCCTGGTCTCCGGCGGCCGTCCGCCCGCCGGCGGGCGCGGTGATACCGAGCTTGCAGCGCTGCGGATCGACCGGCTGCTGGCCGCCGCCGGTGCCGATGACTCATTCGACCTGCTCGAGCGCACACCGGGTATCAACCGCACGCCGGCCCTGGCGCGCTGGCATGCCGAGCTTGCCTTTGCCACCGGCAATGCCGGACGCGCCTGCCGCACGGCCGATGCGATGACCCAGGGCCGCGAAGACGCCTACTGGCTGCGGGTGCGGGCCTATTGCCTGGCGCTCGACGGCCGGGATGGCGCGGCCGAGCTGACCGCCGAACTCGCACGCAGCCAGGAACCGGATGCCGGTTTCGAGGCGCGCCTGTTCGCGATCATGCTGGACACGCCGCTGGATGCGGATGCGCCCGCAGCCGACAACGGTCTGGAATGGGCGATGAGCCGGGCTCTTCATACGCCGGGCGAACCGGCACCCGCCATCGGCGAGACTGCGCCCGCCTGGCTGCGCGAAGTCGCCCGTCACGGCATGGAACGGCGCGCATCCTCGAGCGAGGATCCGATGGCGCTGTTTGTCGCCGCAGGGTCGATGGACGGCATGGAGCGTCACCATGCGCTCGAGGAGGTCATCGCCCAGGGCTATGACCGCGAGCTCGCGGGCCAGGCGCTGGGGCTGATGCTGGCGGATACGGGCGGTGGTGCCCGCTTTGTCCATGTCGCGCGTCACCACGGCCGCGAAATCGAGACCGTGCCGATCACGCGCGTGACGCTGGAACATGGCTACGAGATCGCGCTGGCCGCGCTGCTGGTCGGCGAGACCGGTCTGGCGCGTGAATGGCGCGATGCGCTGGTCAATGGTCCCGCCCGTCCGCAGCCTGTGCCGGGTCTTGTTCCGGCCGGACCGGATATGGACGGCAAACCGTCTGTTGCTGGCGCTGCTGCGCCGATGTCTCTGCCGCCGCAGCCGGAATGGGTGCCGCCCAGCCCGCGCCGCATGGTTGCGCTGGACATGGCCATCGCGATTGCCGGCGATGACCTGCGCGGCGGCACATATGAAGCCGTGCAGGCGGCCTGGTTCGAGGCCCATGGCCCGGCCGTGGCGACCGATATGCTGGCCCTGACGCGTCTGGGGGCGCGGATGCCCGAAGGCTTGCGTCCGATGCTTCTGGCGCAGGAACCGGCGGCGGCGCCAGCTGGTCTGGCGGCCATGGATGCGGCCGTGCGGGCCGATGCCCGCGGAGAGGCTGCCTTGCTGGCGATCTCTGTCCTGGCCGATCCGGCCGCGGCAGGGAATGCCGATGCGACCGCGCGGGCGATTGCCGCACTCGATGCGGCCGGACTGCGCCGGGCGGCCTTGTCGGTCTTGCTGGAGCGGGTTGTCAGGTCGGCACTGTGAGCGCCAACCGGGACATCGCGCTCTTCCTGGACATGATGGCCGCAGAACGCGGTGCTGCATTCAATACGCTGGAGGCCTATCGCCGCGATCTCGACGATATCGCGGGCCGGCTGGCAGCCCGCGGCACGGCTCTGTCTGACGCCTCGACGGCAGATCTTGAAGCCATGCTGGCAGGGCTCGCCTCGGACGGGCTGTCGGCCTCCACCGCGGCGCGGCGCCTGTCGGCGATGAAGCGCTTTTACCGGTTTCTCCTGTCCGACGGACGCCGGGGGGATGATCCGGCCGCGGCACTTAAAGGGCCGAAGAAGGGCCGCAGCCTGCCAAAGGTGCTCAGTGAGGCGGATGTCGACGCGCTGTTCGATGCGGCCGGCCGTATCGAGGGCGCGAATGGTGTGCGTATCCGCGCGTTGATGGAAATCCTCTATGCCGGCGGTTTGCGGGTCAGCGAACTGGTCTCGCTGCCGCTCAACGCCTTTGTGCGGGCCGAGCGCTGTATCCATGTCACCGGAAAGGGCGGCCGCGAGCGCCTCGTCCCCCTGACGCCGAATGCGCTGGAAGCCGTCGATGCCTACAGGGCGGTGCGCGAGACGCATCTGCCGCCTGAGGCCGGGCGTGCCAAGCGGGCCCAGCGCTTTCTCTTCCCGTCCCGGACCGCGAAGAGCGGCCATATGACCCGCGAGCGTTTCGCCCAGATTCTCGGCGATCTGGCTGTTGCGGCCGGGCTCGACCCGGCCAGGATCTCGCCGCATGTGCTGCGCCATGCCTTTGCCACCCACCTCCTGGCGCGCGGGGCCGATCTGCGCAGTGTGCAGATACTGCTGGGTCATGCGGATGTGTCGACGACACAGATCTACACGCATGTGCTGGACGAGCGGTTGAAGACGCTGGTGCAGACCTCGCACCCGCTGGCACGCGGCTCCGGCGGCGACTGACTGAGTTGACGTGTGCGTAAGCACGGTCACGAAGGCTTGTGACCGTGTCGCTAGCTGGCTAGGTTGCCGGCTCCTTTTTGCGTTCACAGGCGTTGGCAGGGCATGTCCGACCCCACACGTACCTATCTCGATTTCGAGCGGCCGCTGGCCGAACTGGAAGCCAAGATCGAAGAGCTGGAGTCGCTGGCCGGATCGTCCGGCGAGGATTCGCCCGATACGGCGGAAGAGACGGCGCGCCTGCGTCACAAGGCGAATGAGCAGCTCGCCGCGCTCTATTCCAAGCTCGATCCCTGGCGCAAGACGCAGGTCGCCCGCCATCCGGAACGCCCGCATTTCCGCGATTACCGCAAGGCGCTGATCGAGGATTTTGAAGAGCTCTGCGGTGACCGCCGCTTCTCCGAGGACGCGGCCATTGTCGGCGGTCTCGGCCGGTTCCGCGGCCGGTCGGTCATGGTGATCGGGCACGAGAAGGGGCACGACACCGAAACCCGCATCAAGCACAATTTCGGCATGGCGCGCCCGGAAGGCTATCGCAAGGCGATCCGCCTGATGGACCTGGCGGAGAAGTTCGACCTGCCGGTGCTGACCTTCGTCGATACGGCCGGTGCCTATCCGGGGCTTGGCGCGGAAGAGCGTGGCCAGTCCGAGGCGATTGCCCGTTCGACCGAGCGCTGCATCAATCTGGGCACGCCGCTGATCTCCACCGTCACGGGCGAGGGCGGGTCCGGCGGTGCCGTGGCGCTGGCCTCAGGCAATGTCGTGATGATGCTGGAACACTCGATCTATTCGGTGATCTCGCCGGAAGGCTGTGCCTCGATCCTGTGGAAGGATTCGGCGCGCGCCAAGGACGCCGCCGTCGCCATGAAGGTGACGGCGCCGGATCTTCTGGAGCTGAAGATTGTCGATGAGGTGATTCCCGAACCGATCGGCGGTGCACACCGTCATCCGGCCGAGATCATGCGCGCGGTCGGCAATGCGATCGAGAAACACCTGATCGCGCTGGAAGGCCTGTCCCCGGATGCCCTGCGCAAGCAGCGCCGCGAGCGTTTCCTCGCCATCGGCCGCATGGAGAATGGCGGCTAAATCGGGGTGATTGCTTCCCCTCAATTTGTCATCCCGGATGGATGCCCGGCCTTGGGGCGGGCGTAAGTCCGGGACCCATAACCCCGGTGCTTATCCAGCTGTCGCTGATATCCAGCCTGTTTGCGGGCGGCATTGGCGCGTATGGGTCCCGGCTCCGCGCCCCGCCTGCGCGGGGCATTTGGCCGGGATGACGATGAAGGACCTCAAGATATCCGCTCGTCCTAGCCACGTCGCGAAACCCGCATCGGAACTTCATTGTCCGGCTGCAGGGTGATGCGCATGACCGGGCGCGGATCGCGCGGGCCGTCGAATTCGAAGCGCACCCGCCGCAGAAGGCAGGCGAGCACGATAACCATTTCCATCATCGCGAAACGCGCGCCGATACATACCCGCGGGCCGAGGCCGAAGGGCAGGTAGGCGTCGCGCGGGATCGCCTTGCCGGCCTCGCCCAGGAAGCGCTCCGGCCGGAAACTGTCGGGCTCGGCCCAGATGTCGCGCTGGCGATGCAGCAGCCAGGTCGACACGAGAACGTCGGTCCTGGCGGGCACCGGCAGGCCGGCGACGATATCCCACTCCCGCGAGGTGCGCGCCAGCATCGGGGCGGACGGGTAAAGGCGCAGGCTTTCCTTGATGACGGCCTCGGTCCAGGGCAGCGCCTGCGACCATGTTGCCGGGTCTGTGTCGTCCAGCGCGGCGGCGTCGATTTCCGCTTCCAGCCGGTCGCGTACATCGGGCGCGCGCGACAGCAGATAGAGCGTCCAGGCCAGCGAACGGGCGGTCGTCTCGTGTCCGGCGGCGAGGAAGGTCAGGAGATTGTCCGTCACGGCGGTATCGTCCAGCCCCGCGCCCAGCAGCAGGTCGAGGAAGTCCGGGGCGCGGCCGCTTTCCTCAGGCGAGGGCGCCTTGCGGCGCTGTGCGGCGACGCCGGAGACCTGTCGCCGCAGATCGGCGATGACCCGCCGCGACTTGCCCTGGCCGATCCGCGGGATCCAGCCGGGCAGATGCGCGAGATCGAACGGATGGGGGATGCCGCTGATCTCCAGCAATTGGTGGATGCCGGCCGTGAAGCGGGCCTTGTCCAGCGCCTCGTCGCCGGAAAACAGGGTTTCGATCAGCACGTCCAGCGTGAGATCGACCATGGCGTCGGAGACCGGGATGGTGCGCCCGTCGATCGCTTCGAACGCCGCGGCAGCGTCTTCGCACACCTGCCGGATCTGCGGTGCGAAAGCGTTGACCTTGCGCGGGGTGAAGACGGGCGAGACGGCCTTGCGCGCCTTGCTCCAGGTCTCGCCCTCGGCCGTGAGCAGCCCGTCGCGCAGGAAGGGTTTCAGCACCGCCTGGCGCAGCGGGTTCATGGTGAAATTGTCCGACCGTGTGACGAAGCAGTGATGAATGGCGTCCGGATCGTTGACGATCAGGCTGGACCGGCCGAGGAAGCGGAAGGGCGCGAGGCGGATCGAGAAATGATGCTCGCCCCACACTTCCAGCGGATTGCGGCGCATGGCCCGGAAATAGGTCCAGTAGTCCGACGGGCGCAGCTTGCCGACGCCGCTGTAGACGGCATAGGGCGGTTTGGGCGGCTGGAAGACCTGGTTCATCGCGTTCTCGCCTGTCATTTCCCTCAATCTAGTGCAGCAGGCGCGTGCCGCCCATGCGCGAAAGGTCGCGGCTTGCTACTGGCTGGCCCAGACGATGCGTGCCATCCAGTCCAGTTCGCTCAGGGCCAGCTTGCGGTCCGGACGCGCGGGATTGAGGGCGTGCAGGGTCAACGTCTGGACGGTCCGGACGCCCAGCCTCCAGGCGCAGATGGCGCCGCTGCGTTCACGCACCACGACCCGGTCGCCCTCGCGCGGCGGATCGTCCGGGGTGATGACCAGGCGATCGCCGGCCCGGAAGACCGGTTCCATCTCGTCGCCCTCGACGGTCAGTGCATAGGCCTTGTCAAACGCCAGGCCGGGGAAGGGGATGCGCGCCCAGCCCTCGCCGCGCGGCAGGCCGCCGGCATCGAAAGCGCCCGCGCTGTCGGCCAGGCTGCGGGTTCTCAGATTGTCAGCCCGGGACCGGCCAGCCACCAGATCGGCGAAGCCGGTGAAGTCCATGTGTGCCGCGGCGAGGGCCTTGGCGAGGCTCTCGGTCGAGGGCCAGCGCGGCTTTTCGCCGTCGCGTGAGAAGCGTTTGGACGGGTTGAAGGTGGTGGAGTCCAGCCCGGCGCGTCGCGCCAGCCCGGAGGGGCTGGTCTGGGCGTGGGCCGCCAGGCGGTCGATCCCCCGCCAGATTTCTTCGTGCGTGAACATGGCCCGAGTTTAGTGCGACGAGCGGGTTTGGGAAAACGCGAAGCGGCTTGCAAGCGGAGAGCGTCTGCCCGGATTGATGTGCACGCAAAAGATGCATTATATGGTATATGTACGCAATCCGGGTGCTCAGGAGTGCTGATTGCGGATCGATTTGAAGGTGAAAGCAGCAGCGCCGGGCCAGCGGCGCGCTCGGGGAGGATGGGCCACCCCGACCGAGGTGCCACCTGTTTTTAAAGGAGGGCCTCGCCTTCGAATTGGAGTGATGTCATGTGGATTTTTCCACTCCGCATCACCTTGGTCATGAAAAAGACCCGGACGAGCTGGCACGTTCGAATCCGGGTCTTCATCATAGTCTGAGGAAACGGGGGCGGGCCGGGAGGCCTGTCCCCACTCCAATTCCCAATATAGCATCTGGGAACCGGATCGCAATTGCCGCGCGGCCTTGCCACGTCTGGCGGGCAGGGCTACCCCGTCAGGCATGACACCGAAAACCGCATACCGACTCGCCGTGCCCGAACGCTGGGCCGCCGTCATGATGGAGGGCGTCTTTTCCGGCGACCCCCACGACGTCGCTGACGGTTTCATCCACCTGTCTGCCGCCGACCAGGTCGAGGGCACGCTGGTCAAGCACTATAACGAGCATGAGCGGCTGCTCCTGGTCGAGATCGATCTGGAGGCGCTGGGCGATACGGTGAAGTGGGAAAAGTCGCGCGGCGGCGCGCTCTTCCCGCATGTCTATGGCGACATCCCGGCCAGTGCGGTGCGGGGCCTGCGTCATGTGCGCCGCAATGACGAGGGCGACTGGGTGCTGCCCGCCGAGCTGGAGCGAGACTGATGCTGCACGACAGGGCGACACACTGGCTGAAAGGGCTGGATCCGGAGCGTGCCCACAGGCTGGGCATTCTTGGCCTCAAGGCGGGACTGGGACCGCGGCAGCGCGGCGCGGACGATCCGCGTCTGGCGACGCGCCTTGCGGGGATCGACCTGCCCAATCCGGTCGGTCTTGCGGCCGGCTTCGACAAGAATGCCGAAGCGCCGGACGCGCTGCTCGCGATGGGGTTCGGCTTTGTGGAGTGCGGCGCTGTCACGCCGCGGCCGCAGGACGGAAAGCCGCGCCCGCGCATTTTCCGGCTCGAGGATGACCAGGCGGTGATAAACCGCATGGGCTTTCCCAATCAGGGGCTGGCGCGCTTTCGCAGCAATCTGGCCCGCCGCGCCCGCCGGGGCGGTGTCGTCGGCGTCAATATCGGCGCCAATCTCGACAGCGAGAACCGCATTCCCGACTATGTGACCTGTCTGGAGGCGCTGCAGGGGCTGGCGCAATTCTTCACGGTCAATGTCTCCTCGCCGAACACGCCCGGCCTGCGCACGCTGCAGTCGTCCGGCGCGCTGGACGACCTTCTTCATGCAGTGGCAGCCGTCGGCAGCTCGGCGCCGGTCTTCCTGAAAGTGGCGCCGGATATCGATGACAGCGAGGCCGGAGTGATGGTCGAGGCCGTCGCGCGACACGGTCTGGATGGGGTGATTGTCTCCAACACCTCCATCCTGCGTCCGGAAAGCCTGAAAAGCGCGAATATCGGCGAAGCCGGTGGGTTGTCGGGGCCGCCGATCTTCGAGCGCTCGACACAGCTGGTGCGCCTGTTCCGCGAGGCGGCGGGGCCGGATCTCGCGATCATCGGTGTGGGCGGTGTCGACAGTGCCGAAGCGGCCTATGCCAAGATCCGCGCGGGCGCCAACGCGATCCAGCTCTATACCGGGCTGGTCTATCACGGACCCGGCCTGGTGCAGCAGATCAAGGCCGGCCTGGTCGAGCGGCTTCAGGCCGACGGTTTCGCTTCGGTGTCCGAGGCTGTCGGCGCAGGCTGAAGCCGGCGCTCCAGCGCCGGATAGGCGGCAGCGAGTGTGGCGCCGCGCGCCACGTAGAAGATCAGGAAAGCGGCCCAGACGCCGTGATTGGCGAACATCGGCGACAGGATCGCGTCGGCCGCGAGATAGACGGCAACCGCGGCCAGGCCGGCATTGCGCAGGATCCTGCCGCTTGTCGTGCCGATGAACACCCCGTCCATCAGCCAGGCGCCGGCGCCCAGGAAGGGCACTATGGCACACCAGGGCAGATAGGCCTGGGCGGCGGCGAGTGTGTCCGCATCCTCGATCACCAGCGCCAGCGCATCGGCGCCGAACAGGAAGGTTGCGACCGCAAACACCGCGCCGGCCGCGAACATGGGCTCGCCGGTCAGGCGCACCGCCCGGCGCAGGGCAGGCAGGGATCTGCGTCCGAAGGCGCGCCCGGCCTCGGCTTCGGCCACGAAGGCAAAGGCATCCAGCACGAAAGCCCACAGCGAGATGATCTGCAGGAGGACGTGATTGCCGGCCAGCGGCGCCGTGCCCTGGCGGGCCCCCGCATTGGCGAACCAGGTAAAGCCGATCACCAGCGACCAGGTGCGGATCATCAGATTGATATTGACCTGGAACATCTCGCGCAGCGCGCCCGGCTCCATCAGGCGGGCGCGGCCGGTTGCGCCCTCGGCCCAGCCGCCCTGCTGCCGCAGTGCCAGCGCCACGAAGACCAGGCCGACGGCAAGACCGACCCATTCGGCAATCGCCGTTGCGGCGCCAACACCGCCGGGGCCATAGCCAAGCCCCAGGACGAACCAGAGGTCCAGTCCGATATTGGTCAGTGAGAAAACGACGTAGAGGGCCAGCGTGGCGCCGTTGCGGCCCAGCCCGATCAGCCAGCCGGACAGCGCGAAGGCGCCCAGGGCCGCCGGTGCGCCCCAGGCCCGGGCGAGCAGGTAGTGAGCCCCCTTCTCCTCGACGTGGGCCGTGCCCTGGAGAACGGCGAAACCGCCCCAGGCGATCATGTCACGCAGGATGAAGAGTGCGAGGCCCAGCAGGCCGGCGATGGCGAAAGCCCGTATCAGGATGCGCTGGGTTTCGGCAGTATCGCCTGCGCCGTCGGCCTGGGCGGTCAGCCCGGTCGTGCCCATGCGCAGGAAATAGAAGCTCCAGTAGAAGACCGAGAAGATCGCGCCGCCCAGAGCGACGCCGCCCAGATCGGCGGTCTCTCCGGACAGGCCGAGAACGAAGGTATCGGTAACGCCGGCCAGCGGTACGGCCGCATTGGCAAAGACCAGTGGCCAGGCGCGTTTGAGAACATCGGTGCGGGTGAGGGGCGCGATCGACATGCCGGGCACCTAGCGTGTTTCCGGCGTGAGGGAAACGTCTTTCGCGGGAAATGGCGTTGCCCGGCCGGGAGGGGCCGGGCAACGAACGGGCCGCCTAGTGTTCGGAGCTGGCGACCTGGTTTTCGGCTGCCGCCAGGGCGGTGACGCCGCGGCGGGCATCCAGCTGGGCCATGGCGTGTTCGGTGGTGGCTTCGATGCAGTCACGCAGCGTGTAGGCGCGCAGCAGGTCGGACATGACCTGTTCGCGGCACACCTGTTCGGCAGCTTCGCCGATGCGGGTTTCAATCCGGGCGAGGCGGGCGGCGTCGTTCAGGTCGGCATCGGTGACCTCAATGGCGATGCCGGACACCGGCTGCGAAGCAAAAGCGGCGGGCGCTGCGAGGGTGATGGCAAGGGCGGCGATGGCGATGCGGGTCATGAAGGAACTCCAGTCGGGATAGCGCTATGCGCGTATGAATGGGGCTGATGGACTAGACATTATTGCGCTCGTAGCGATTGTCCACGGCGATGCAGCGAAAAATGATGCAGCGCAGCAATTCAATGATGCATGAGCGCTTGGTCGCTGCGGGGTGTCGTGGGTTCGGCCTGGTTGGCGGCTCTCAGCGCCTCGAGCTGGTTCATGGCCTGTGCTGTCGTGGCCTCGATGCAGTCATGCAGGGTGTAGGTCCGCAGCAGGTCGCCGATGACATATTCGCGGCAGACGCGCCTTGCGGCATTGCGGATTTGCGATTGCAGGGCGGACAGCCTGTCCGGATCGGCGAGCTCGCGATGGTCGACCGTGATCTCTATGGACGGGGGTGGTGCGAGGGCGTGTGACGCGGGTGCGCAAAGCAGGGTCAGCGCCGTGGCGGTAGGGGAAAATCTGGGCATTGGGGCCTCCGTGAAAACGGCATTCAAATATGAATGCTCGCAGAGGCCATTTAAGAAAAGAAAAAGTGAATCCAGAGGAGGGTGTGGCCCTCAGGCGTTGATCGTGTATACAAAATTGTATTTTGATGCGCCGGGCGACGGTATCCCGTTCTTGTTTGTCTTTCGCCCGGTGACGGACCGTGCGAGCCCCAGCACGAGTCGATCACTGACAGGGTCAGTGGGAGGTCAGGTGAAGGGCGAGCTGCCGGTCAAGGTGCCGGTCTTTCAGTTCCGCGATCGGGAAGCCGAGCTGGGATTCGACACTTTCCCGCGTTTCGGTCCGGCACCGCCGCCGATTGTTCAGGCTGGCAAGATCGCGCTGGCCGCTGAAGCGACAGACGGATTCAATTGCATTTTCGATCCGGACCTGGAGTTCTTCGCGCGCGACTGGATCGGCCAGCTCGAACGGACGGACGGTGATGACCTGCGAACGATGGTCATCGTCGTCGGTCCAGGCTGCGGAGCCGGCGGCCAGGACGACCGATACGGAAACAAGTATGCGAGCGAGCATGGTGGAAACCTCCCTTGGCACGGCTGGCTCACCCCTTGTGAACCACATGCCGCAGGAGGATGGTCGCAATTGGCATCTGACCGCTCGGTGACCTGCGTCCTAAAACTGCGCAAGCTCGTGTTCACAAACTGTCGTCGCGGTAATGAGAACGTCGGCCGTGCCGGGGCGGTCTGAAGGCCAAAAAGCGAGCCGCACGAAGCGGCCCGCTTTCCGCAAACGGCCTTAGTTCGCAGAGGCTTCGGCCGATGCCGGACGCAGGGCCGGCTCGCCGGCCTTGGCACGCACCGAGGCCAGCGCTTCGGCGATGGTTTCGGCTTCGCAGCGGCGTTCGGCCTGGCGGTCGGACAGGCGGCGCGAGTCCAGTTCGCAGACATGTTCAGCGGCGTCGGCGATACGGGCTTCGAGCTCCCGGATACCTTCCGGGCGGGTCAGATCGCGGACATCGTAACGGATCTCGACAGTACGGGTGTCGTTGGCGAAAGCCGGGGCGGCAGAGGCGGTCAGAAGGGCGGCGGCGAGCAGAACGCGGATCATGCGGGGTCTCCAGGACGGGTCGGTTCGGGGCCAGGCGCAGGCGATTGCCGGCGCGGCGTCCTCTTCGCGCAGCTGCGTCTCAGGGGCGTGACAGATCGCGCCTCACGCGTGCAGGCCCGCCATGCGGAAGCGCTGTGTCGGGTGACATGGCGCCGTCATCGAAGCCTGTCTTGCATGTCCGGATGGATCCGCGTCAGCGCTGGACTGGTGCGGGATCGCTGCTTTCCGGTGTGATCAGGAAATGGCCGTGCAGGGTCGCGACCGGTGCGTCGGTACGGCCCTGCCACGCCTCTGCGCGGACATTGGCCACCCGGCGGCCGGAGCGTGCGACGATCGCCCGGGCATAGACATCCTGGGCCCGCGCCGGGCGCAGGTAGTCGATGGCGACATCGATCGGCTTGGGCAGCTTTTGCAGTGGCTGGCTGAGCAATAGCGAGCCCGACGCCACGATCTCCAGAAAGGCTCCCACAGCGCCCCCATGCAGCGCCGGGATGAGCGGATTGCCGACCAGGTCATTGTCAAACGGCAGGACACCGGTCAGTTCGGTGCCCTTCACTTCCAGGCGCACGCCGAAGCGGGCGACATAGGGCGCTGTCATCAGCGTGTCGAGCAGGGCGCGGCTCACAGCGGATGCTCCCCGCGCATGGCTTTCATGGTGCGCTCCTGGGCGGCCTTGGAGGCGCGGGTGATCATGAAGGCGGCCTGGGCGATGGCGACCGGATCCGCGATGTCGCCGTCATGGGCCGTGGCGCGCACGAAGGCGACAAGCCCGTGCGATTTCAGGCATTCCGCCTCTGCATGAATGTCCTGTCCCGGTTTGGCGGGGCGCATATAGTCGATCCGCAGGTCCAGCGTCGCCGGCGTATCCCTGGCGCCCAGCCCGCCGAAGGCGGCCATGCCGCATACATGGTCCAGGAGGGCAGTGATCACGCCGCCGTGCAAGGTGCCGGTCTCGGGATCGCCGATCAGGGCTTCGCTGTAGGGGGCGCTCATCGCGGCCTTGCCCGGCGTCAGACGGTCGATGCGGAAGCCCAGCGCCACGGCGTGGGGAGATCCGTCCACGATCAGCGGAGCGATCGTGTCGAGGCGGTGCTGAATATCGTCGTCCATGGCGGTTCCGTATCCGGTTTGTCCGATGATACGGCAGGGGCGTGCGGTCTGCCAGACTTGTTTTCACAGCGGGAAGGTCCCGGCCCGGAGCGTCAGCGCTGCATCCGCTTGTCGACCACCTGTTCCAGACCGGTCACCACCGGCTCGCGCAGCGGATTGCCGTCTTCCGCCATCCGCGTCAGCTGCGCCAGTGCAGCCCGGTGCATGTTGGCGACCTCGGCCTCGACGGAGGTGTAGTCGCGAATATGGGAGATGAAGCGCTGCAGCGACCGGCCGACCCGCACGGCAAGCGGATCGCCGCTGAGCTGGGTCTCGNTGACCAGCGCCACGGCGGCGGCACGGGCGGCGGCCATCGGCGTCGTCAGACCGGCATCGACATCGGCCGTCCGCTTGTAGCTCGGGCCCGCAGCATGGCGCTTGCGGCGCCGGCGATCCGGCCCGTTGAAGCGCGGCGAGGCGACGAATTCGCGCGGCGCGTCATAGAGCGAGCGGATACGCGTCTGCAGGGTGACCGGGGCGATGGGCGTGATGATGAACTCGGTCACGCCGGCATCGCGCGCCGTCTCGATCTCGCGGCGCGAACGCGGCTGCGAGACCATGATGATCGGGGTGCGGCGGTAGAGGACGCTTTCGCTCTCGCGGATCCGTCTGACCAGGCGCAACCGGTCCTCCGATGCCTCTTCCTGATCGTTCCAGTCGGAAACGATCATGCTGGGCAGGCTCTGGTTCATCACGGCCAGGGCGCTGTCGGCACAACGTGCGACCAGCACGTCCGTCGAACCGGCATCGCGCATCAGCGAGATCAGGATGGACCGCAGGAACGGGTTGGACTGCAGCAGGAGCGGCCGACCCCTGGAGGGCGGCGCGGCCGGTTCGCTCGACGTCATGTCGATGCCGAGAATATCGTGGGCTGCAGCGTTCATGCGCCCGGTCCTAGCAAGTCAATCTTGCCAAGTCGCAAAACAAACCGGTTAACAGGTGGTTGATTTCAGGGCGCTATTCGCGGCCGAGCGTGCGCAGGATGCGGAATACGATCCAGATCGGGATCACCAGAACGGCGCCAAGCAGGAAGTATTCGATGGCCCAGCCGGCACTCTCCGTGATGAAGCGGATGAAGCGGCCCCAGCTCTCGGCCAGCGTGCCGAAGAAATCGACCCACAGATCGCGCGGATTGACGTTGAGCGCGGCCAGCAGGAAGCCGGCAAGGACGCACAGCAAGACCAGGCGCAGGATGTCTGCGGTGGACATTCTGACAAGGCGCTGCACGAAGCTGCGGCGCTGCAGTGTCGAATTCTCGCTCATGGGCTCACTCTACGTCCAAATGCGGCGCAATCGGGGCCGCTTTGACCCCGATTGCCAGAGGCCGGTCAGTCTTTCTTCTCGACATTGACCTGGTGCGGGTAGGGGATGGAAATGCCGTTCTTGTCGAAGGCTTCCTTGACGCTCTTCATGGCGTCGAAATGCACACCCCAATAGTCGCCCGTATCGACCCAGACCCGCGTCACGATATCCACCGAGGACGAGCCATGGGCTGCGACCGCGGTGAAGATTTCCGGATCCTTGTGGATGCGCGCATCGGCGCCCAGCGTCGACTTGATCACGTCCATCGCCTTGTCGATATCGTCGGAATAATCGATCGAGAAGGTGAAATCGACGCGCCGGGTCGGGTTGGAGGAGTAGTTGGTGATGATGTTGCCCCAGGCCTGGCCGTTGGGGATGATGATCTTCTTGTTGTCTGCTGTCGCCAGTTCTGTGGTGAAGAGATTGACGTCCTTCACGCTGCCCGACACGCCGGCGACCTCAACCCAGTCACCGACCGAATAGGGGCGGAAGGCGATGATCATCACGCCGGCGGCAATGTTCGACAGTGTCCCCTGCATTGCCAGACCGATCGCCAGGGTCACGGCACCGAGCGCAGCCACCAGGCTGGCGGTCTGCACGCCGAAGCGGGCCAGGACCGCGATCAGGACGACGGCGATGACGGCGTAATAGGCGATCGACGAGAAAAAGCCCGCCAGCGTCGCGTCCATGCGCCGCGACCGCCCGACCGCCTTGCGCACGCCGCCCTTCACCATGCCGGCCACGGTGAAGCCGATGATCAGGATCAGGATGGCCAGGACAAGATTCGTGCCGGCAGCGATAGCGCGCTCGGCGAGAACCGCCATGGTTTCCGGATTGACGAATTCTTCGACGTTCATGCTCTCGCTCTCCGCTTGCAGATCGTTCCGTATTCGCTCCTACCACCCTTGGGGGAAGAGGGGAATGCGGTTGCAGCGGGCAGCGGGCGGGCCTGTCAGCTGGCCGCGACGACGGCGGCCGAGGTGGAGGCGGTTACAGCGGCGATCATCGCGGCCTGCGCCGCCAGGATGGCGGCGAGATCCCGTGCGGCGGCAATCGGTGCGGTCTCGCCGGTCTGGGCCTGGGCCAGGCGCATGGCGAGCTTCGCCGCCACATCGCCGGACGGTTTCGGCCGGAGCGCACGCACGGCTTCAAAGCTGGCGACGAGCGCATCGGCCGTGGCGCGGCCATCGCCGTGAGCGGCCAGCACGGCCAGCCCGGTCTTGCCGATGCCGTGACGCAGGCTCGAACGGCCGCGCACCGCGGTGTTCAGCGTGGTCCAGGCCGGGGCGATGGCGGACGGGTCGAAGTCGAAAAAGGCGATCTCGCAGGCAGCCGCCTCGGCATGGCTTTTCGGCACGCCGGCGGTGCGCAGGGCCTGCCGGGCCGTGTCGAGCCGCTCCAGCGCCTCGTGCGGCATCTCGCCCATGGCGGCAAAGATGGCGGCGACCATTTCCTCGCGCGCACTGTCGCGGCGCCACCAGGGCGCGGCGATGGCTTCGAGAATGTCGTAGAAAGCGTCGACATGGTGCGGCAGGCCACCGGCGGACACCAGGGCCAGCGCCGCGCAGGAGCCGCCATGATTGAGACCGCGTCCGCCGCGTTCCTTGCGGCGGCGGTTCAGCGCGCCGCGCGTGTCGAAGAAGTGCGGTGCCGTACGGCCGGCGGCGGCGAGCGCGGCGGCGAAGACCAGGCGCATCGACTTGCCCGGCTCCTTCCACGCACCCAGGCCCGCATTGAGTTCGTCGCGGATGGCAATGGCGCGGGAGACCAGCAATTCAGGCGGCACATCGCTCGACAGGCCCGACAGGGCCGCAAAGCGTGCATACATGCGTTCGCCGCGGCGTGCATGCTCGCGGAAGGCGCTGTCCAGCGCCACAAACCGATCGATGACGGAAGCCGTCATGGTCCCAAATCCCTCGCTGCCTTACTCTACGCCTGCAAGCATGGCGAAAACGGGGCAGGCTTTGCAGGGGGACGCTCTGCGGATTTGTCCCCCGCCGGATGTTCCGCCTCGCGGCTCGCGCAGGCGTCTGCAATGCGCTAGATCACCGATCCAGGAATTCGACGCCTCATATACCATCATCCCGGCGAAAGCCGGGACCCAGGTCCTAAAGCTGAATCGGGCCAGTTTTGGCTCAAGGCGGCCTTGCGAACTGGGCCCTGACCTTCGTCAGGGTGACGGTTTGGGTGGTCGGCCGCATACACCTTGTCGCCCGAAGCGCCAGCGAACCCTCATGCCCGATATGCAAGGCCCCGTCCTCCTTCCCGCCCGCTTCGCCGACTGGTTCGCCAGCCGCGGCTGGGCGGCGCGTGCGCACCAGCTGGAGATGATCGCCGCAGCGCAGGCCGGCGAGGATGCCCTGCTGATCGCGCCCACCGGCGGCGGCAAGACGCTGGGCGGTTTCCTGCCCAGCCTGATCGAGCTTGCGGAGACCGTCTCGCAGCGTCCCGGCAAGCAGCGCCCGCACCGTCTGCACACGCTCTATATATCGCCCTTGAAGGCGCTCTCGGTCGATGTGGCGCGCAATCTCATGACGCCGGTCAGCGAGATGGGGCTGGATATCCGCATCGAGACCCGCACCGGCGACACCTCGCCGTCCAAACGCCAGCGCCAGCGCGCCCACCCGCCGGACATCCTGCTCACCACGCCTGAACAGCTCGCCCTGTTCTGCGCCACGGCGAATGCCGAAGCCTTCTTCCGCGACCTCAGGCGCATCGTCATCGACGAGATCCACGCCATCGCGCCGCAAAAGCGCGGCGACCTCCTCAGTCTGGGGCTCGCGGCGATTGCACAATGGGCGCCGGATGTGCGGCGGGCCGGCCTGTCCGCGACGGTGGCCGATGAGGGCGGGCTGGCGCGCTGGCTGACGCCGCAG
>PANX01000016.1 GCA_002707795.1 Maricaulis sp. | reverse complement strand
CATGATGCACTCCATCGATAAGAAACAGGTGGCGGGCAGGCCATCTGAAAGGAAGATGCCATGCCCAGAATGACCGAACGCGAACGCCTCGCTGACCTTGAAGCGCGACAGAGGAAAGTTGCGCAGGAGATCGGCCAGACCCGCCGCGCATTGCGCGGCAAATATGCCGCTATCGTCTCCGAACTGCCGATCGAATTTTTGACCGAACGCGAATTGCGCGACATTCTCACCCACGCGATTCGCGCTGGTGGCACAGCTTCTGTCGCTACGCTCAAGGCCCTGCCGCCCGAGGAACGCCAGCGGATCGAGTTCGAGATCGCCAATCGCATCGAGCACGAGGTGCGCACCTCGGCGGAAAGCCCGGCGGAGCAGAATATCCGCGTCTCGATCAACGCCTCCTACGCGCAATCCATGCAGCGTGTGGAAGAGGGCGAGCAGGCGATGTGGGGCCGATAGGCCACCGCACCGCACAGCCTGCATCCAGAACAGGAAAGGCCCCGGACAATGTCCGGGGCCTTTATCCTTTCGGCACCGAGGAAACGGATCAGTGCGTTTTCAGACGCGCGATCAGCTCGTCCCGGGTCGGCTCGAAGCGTTCGGCGATCCAGTGGGCCTTCAGTTCGTCGAGCGCATCGCCGAGCATCGGGCCGGGCTCGTAGCCCAGCAGGATGAGGTCGCCGCCCTTGACCGGGAATTCCGGCTCGGCCCATTCGCGGGCGAATTTGGCGAGCAGGGTCCAGTCGCGCGGCGGCGGAGCCACCTCGCCGGCGGCCTGCAGGCGGGCCTGGTCCTCGAAAGCGCGGGCGCCCAGCGCCATGATGGCGCGTTCGGCGGCGGCCATGTCGGAAAAGGCCTTTGTGACGTCTTCGCGCGCCGACGGATCGACGGCACCCTCAAGGCGGCGCGTCTCTGCGTTCGACATCTTCAGCTTGGCTGCCATGGTCCTGATCCTTTCCGGTCCGCCATCGGCAAGCGCCACGAACCTCAAGAGCGAATCGGGCGCTAGACCATATTGTACATCCTGATCAACAATACCGCCGAGGACTCTTAAGGATCCGTTCACTCCAAGGATCAAATCCAGAATACCTGCCTTGGCCATCGCGGCGAGCGCCGCCCGAGGATCGCGTGCAGCCAGCAATTTCTTGAGTTCGGCCCAGACACGCTCGACCGATAATTTATGAAGCCCGTCCTTCAGCGCCGCCGCTGCCGCCAGACCCGCCGGGTCCGGATCGCCGGCGCCATACCAGGCCTCGAAGCGGAACAGGCGCAGGATGCGCAGATAGTCTTCGCGGATGCGGTTCTCCGGCGTGCCCACGAACACGAAACGCCGCGGCGCGACATCCTCGAGCCCGCCCGTCGGGTCGGTAATCGCACCCGTGCGATCGGCATAGAGCGCGTTGAGGCGGAAATCGCGCCGCTGCGCATCCTCGGCCCAGTCCTCGGTGAAGGTCACCACCGCCCGCCGGCCGTCGGTCGACACATCGCGCCGCAGCGTCGTGACCTCGAAGGGCACGCCATCGGCAATGACGGTGATCGTGCCGTGCGCCTTGCCGGTGGGAACGGCCTTCAGGCCGGCCGCCTTCGCCGCAGCGATGGTCTCGTCGGGCAGAAGCTGCGTGGCGATGTCGATATCGGCCACCCGTTCGCCCAGCAGCGCATTGCGCACGCAGCCGCCGACAAAACGGCTGCCGCCGGGCCGGGCCGCGTCCAGGGCTTCCATCACGGCGACGGTCTCCGGCGCCTGCATCCAGGTCTGCCGGGCGGGATCGAGATGCGGCCGGGTCATTGCGGCGTGTCTTCGTTTTCCGTTTCCGGCGTATCCGCCTCGTCGCTCTCCGCGTCGCCCGCCGGAACGAAATGACCCGGCACGACCCGGCCATCGACGACACGCGGCGGCACATACCGGTCGCCCTCATGCCCGCCGCGCGAGGCGTCGAACATGGCCAGGGCGATCATCGCCGCGATCGCCAGCACGGCTCCGGCCACACCCAGTTTGAGCGCCGGCGTGGCCGTCAGCTTGACGTCGGACCGTGTCTGCCACCGCCAGATGAAGAACAGCAGGAAGGGCAGGAAGAAGGAGGCGATTTCGATAATTGTGATGCGGATCATGAGCTAACCATACAACCGGTCGTGCAGGGATTTAAGCATGCCTGCAGTCGCCCCCCAGATATAGCGGCCTTCCCAGGGCATGGCGTAGAAGTGCCGCCGGTGCCCCTGCCACTCGCGCGAATGGCGCTGGTGATTGACCGGGTCCATCAGGAAATCGAAGGGCGCCTCGAACACATCGGCCACCTCGCCCGGATCGGGACGCAGGACATAGCCGGGTTTCAGCACGCCCACGAAGGGCGTGACGTGGAAGCCGGTCACGGTCTCATAGCCGTCGAAGCGGCCGATCAGTTCGACATGCCCGGCACCGATACCGACCTCCTCCTCCAGCTCGCGCACGGCGGCCTGGGCCGGGGTCTCGCCGGTCGGATCGACACTGCCGCCGGGGAAGGCGACCTGGCCGGCATGCTTGGCCAGATGGGCTGCGCGTTCGGTCAGCAGCAGGCGCGGCGGACCGTCATGTACGATCAGCGGCGCCAGCACGGCGGCATTGCGCAGCGCCGTCGTCGCCGTCTCGCGCAGCGGCAGGCCGCCATTGAGATCGCCATCGCCGAATCGCGGCGGCATGGCCGGCGCATCCACCGGGTCCAGCCGGTCGCGCAAAAGCGCCAGCAGCCTGTCGGCGCTCTCCATCACACCGCCCCCAGCGGGTAGAATTCGCCGCCGCTCCACACGCCCATCACACCCTCATGCTCGACCGCCCGTTCGGCGAGCTCGTAGAAGACCGGACGTGCCATCAGCGCGTCCAGCTTGCCGCGCACCCGCACCAGCGGCGTCGGCTCGCCGGTCTCTTCATCGACTTCGACCGTGATCGGATGGTCCTGCCCTGCCTCGGCGAGATCGCCGACATTGGTGGTGAAGACCAGCGACTGGTCCTTGCCCTCGCCGACGACATCGACCCGCGTGGCGATGAAGGGCGCGACCTCGACCTCGATGCCGATCTTCTCGACCGGGGTCACGAGGTAGTGAATGCCATCGTCATCTTTCCGCAAGATCGTGGAAAACAGTCTTACAAGACGGTCACGTGTAATGCGCGTGCCTTCGTGCCACCAAGACCCGTCACGTTTGATGACCATGTCCATCTCGCCGCAATAGTCGGGATGCCACTTGTCCACCGGCGGCAGCCCGTCGCCAGCCTGGCGGGCGGCATCGAGGAGCGACTGCATCGGATCGCGGGTCGGAGGTGTGGAGGGCATGGACAGCTTTCGTGTGCAACGCCATGCTCGTAAAGAGCATATGGCCAATGGATCGTATCTGTATCGCAAAGGAATGTAGGACGATGACCGAGACGAATGAACCCGGTGCAGAACTGATTGCCGAGGCGGATGCCGCGACGGAACGTCTCAAGGCGGTGAAAGAGAGCATCGGCCGGGTGATCTTCGGGCTCGAGGACGAGATCGAGCTGTGTCTCGCCGCTGTCCTCGCCGGCGGTCATACCCTGCTGGTCGGCGCGCCGGGCCTCGCCAAGACGCGCCTGGTGCAGACGATCGCCACGGCCACCGGCCTGGACACCAAGCGTATCCAGTTCACCCCGGACCTGATGCCCGCCGATATCCTCGGCTCGGAAATCCTGGAAGAGAGCGATGACGGCAAGCGGCATTTCCGCTTCCTGCCGGGCCCGGTCTTCTGCCGCCTCTTGATGGCCGACGAGATCAACCGCGCCAGCCCGCGCACCCAGGCCGCGCTGCTGCAGGCCATGCAGGAAGGCCATGTCACCGTCGCCGGCGAGCGCCACGACCTGCCCAGGCCCTTCCACGTCCTGGCCACCCAGAACCCGATCGAGCAGGAGGGCACCTATCCGCTGCCCGAAGCCCAGCTCGACCGCTTCCTGCTGCGCGTCGACATCCCCTATCCCAAGCGCGAGGCCGAACGCGCCGTGCTGCTGGCGACGACGGGGGCCGAACAGGCCGAAGCGATTGAAGTGCTGAACCCGGACGAGATCCTGAAACTGCAATCGCTCGTGCGCCGCCTGCCGGTCGGCGAGCGCGTGCTCGACGCGATCCTCGACCTGCTGCGTTCGGCCCGCCCGGACGAGAGCGATGTCCCGGCCGTGCGCGACGGCGTGTCCTGGGGTCCCGGCCCGCGCGCCGGCCAGGCGCTGATGCTGGCCTGCCGCGCCCGCGCCCTGCTGCGCGGACGGCTTGCCCCGTCCACCGAGGACGTCGCCGCGCTGGCCGAACCGGTGCTGAAGCACCGCATGGCGCTGTCCTTCGCGGCGCGCGCCGACGGTCATACGCTGGAAGGCCTGATCAAGACGCTCGCAGACCAGGCGGCCTGATCCATGGTCCAGGGCGCAGACCGCAATACCGAGCGCCGCGTCGTCGCCCTGCGTCACGAGGGTGAGGATGCGGCTGCGCGCCTGCCGGCCCTGCTGGCCGAAGCCGATCGCATTGCTGCGACGGTCGCCCAGGGTGTGCATGGCCGCCGCCGCTCGGGCATTGGCGAGACCTTCTGGCAATACCGACATCACCGTCCCGAAGACGGCCGCGCCGCGGTCGACTGGCGCCAGTCGGCCAAGTCCGACCAGCTCTTCGTGCGCCAGAATGAGTGGGAGGCCGCCAACACCGTCTCGCTGTGGCGCGACGGCTCGGCCTCGATGCAGTTCGCCTCCAGCCGCAATGTGCCGACCAAGGCCGACCGGGCCGCGGTCTGCCTGATCGCCGTCGCGGCCCTGCTCACCCAGGGCGGGGAGCGGGTCTCCGTGCTGGGCGAATCGGCGATTGCCCGCACCGGCGCTCTGGGGCTGGAACGCGTGTCACGGCGGCTCATCCTGGGCCCCGGCGCCGCACAATCGGTCGAGGCGCCCCATATTTCCCGCTTCAGCCGCATCGTGCTGTCGAGCGACTTCCTCGATCCGCCGGAGACCTGGGCGGCCCGCCTGTCGCGCTTCGCCGCCCAGGAAGCCAATGGCGTCCTGCTGCGTATCGTCGATCCGGCGGAAGAGGACTTCCCCTATTCCGGCCGCACCCGCTTCGAGGCCCCCGGCAGCAGCGAGACCCTGCTGTTCGGCCGCGCCGAAGAGGCCCGCAACGCCTATCGCGCCCGCTGGGCCCAGCACGGCGAACAGCTGGCGGCCCTTGCCCGGCAGTTCGGCTGGACGATCATCACCCACCGTACCGACCGCCCGGCGACCAGCGCCGTGCTATCCTTGTTCAAAACCCTGGCACGAGACGTCTGACGCATATGTTCGCCCTGGGCCCTCTTTCCTTCGCAGCTCCGCTGGCGCTGGCCGGCCTCCTCGCGCTGCCCGCGCTGTGGTTCCTGCTGCGCGCGACCCCGCCTGCACCGCGCCGGGCCGTCTTCCCGCCGCTGCGCCTCCTGATGGGGGCGCCGGACGATGCCGAGACGCCGCAACACGCGCCCTGGTGGCTGATCCTGTTCCGTCTCCTGATCGCAGCCCTGATCATCATCGCCCTGGCCCGCCCGGTCTGGACGCCGGCGGCGGTCGAGACCGAGACACGCCCCTCCCTCCTGGTGCTGGACAATGGCTGGACGGCCGCCTCGGCCTGGGACGATATGCGCCGCGAAGCCGAACGCCTGATCGACCAGGCGGATCGCGACGGCCGCGCCATTGCCGTCACCGGCACGGCGGACAGTGGCAATGCGCCCCTGCCCGTGCGCCTGGGCAATGCCGACGCCGCCCGCCGCCAGCTGGAAACCCTGTCGCCCCAGCCCTGGCCTGCCGATCGCGAGGCCACGGCCGATCGCCTGCGCAATGCGCGCGACGCCGGCCAGCTGGACGGTCCGCTGGCCGTGACCTGGCTGAGCGACGGCCTGAATTCCGGCGATGCCGCCCGCCTGGCGCAGACATTGTCCGACCTGGGCCGCTTGCGGGTGATCGAACCGGACAGCGGCCGTGCCGCGCTTGGCCTTGCGCCGCCGGAAGCCGCGGCCGACGGGCTGACGGTGGAAGTCCGCCGCGCCGCGACCGACCTGCCCCGCACCGCCGGTGTCACCGCGCTGGGTTCGGACGGCCGCGCCATTGCCCGCCGCGACGTTACCTTCGAGGCCGGTTCGGGCATTGCCTCGGCGACGCTCTCGCTGCCGCTCGACCTGCGCAACCGCATCGCAAGCCTGCGCCTCGATGGCACCTCGACCGCCGGGTCGGTGCATCTGCTGGGCGATAGCTGGCAGCGTCCGCGCGTCGGCCTGATCGAGCTGACCGCCAGCGAGGGCCAGCCCCTGCTGTCCGACCTGCACTATATCCAGAGCGCCCTGGCGCCGCGCGCCGAGCTGATCCGCGGCACGCTGGACGATCTTCTGGCGGCCGAGCCGTCCGTCCTGGTAATGACCGACGATGCGCGCAGCGACGATCCGCGCATTGCCGACTTCATCGACAATGGCGGCGTGCTGATCCGCTTTGCCGGCCCGCGCCTGGCCGCCCGCGGCGACGCGCTGCTGCCCGTCGACCTGCGCCAGGGCGGCCGTCTGTTCGGCGGCGCGCTGAACTGGGAGGAGCCGCAGACGCTGGCGCCCTTCCCCGACACATCGCCCTTCGCCGGCCTGCCGGTCGATCGCAATGCGACCGTCGACCGGCAGGTCCTTGCCCAGCCCGGCTCGGCCACGCCGGACCGCGTCTGGGCCCGCCTGGACGACGGCACGCCGCTGGTGACCGCCGAACGCCGCGCCCGCGGCTGGATCGTGCTGTTCCACGTCACGGCGAGCCCGGAATGGTCGGACCTGCCGCTGACCGGGCTTTTCCCGCGCATGCTGCAGCGCCTGATGGGCCTCGCCCACAGCGGCAGTGCGTCCTCGCCGGCCAATGGCGCCTGGGTGCTCGACCGGGCGCTGGACGCCGAAGGCCAGCTGGCCCCGGCCCCCGCCTCGGCCCGGCCGATCCCGGCCCAGGCCTTCGAGACCACGACGACGGGCCCGGTCTCGCCGCCCGGCCTCTACCGGCTGGGGCCCGCATCGGCCGCCCTCAACGTGATTGCCCGCGACACGCGCATGGTGCCGCTGCCGCGCAATCTGCCCGGTGCCGAATTTGCCGGGCTGGACGGTCCGCGGGTCTCGCATTTCGATGCGCCGCTGCTGGCCGCCGCGCTGATCCTGCTGGCGCTGGACATCCTGATCGCGCTTGCCCTGGCCGGCCGCCTGCCCGTGCGGCTGGGCGGCACGGCTGGCGCCGTGCTGATCGGTCTGGCCATCCTGCCCGGCGCTCCGATGGCGGACGCCCAGGACACCGATCCCGACGCCTACGCGCTGGAGGCCGCGCTCAGCCTGCGCTTTGCCTATGTCCGCACCGGCAATGCCCAGACCGACGGCCGCAGCGAAGCGGGCCTCGCCGGCCTGGGCCGCGAGATTACCCGGCGCAGTGCCATGGAACCGGATGCGCCGATGGGGATCGATATCGAGACCGATCCGCTGCTCTTCTTCCCGATGATCTACTGGCCGGTCTCCACCGATGTGCAGCCGCTCTCGCCGGAGACGGCCGGGAAGGTGAGCGCCTATCTCCAGTCCGGCGGGCTGATCGTGTTCGACACCCAGGATGCCGACGTGGCCATGCTGCGCACAGGCGCGCCGCACCCCGGCCTCGTCACCCTGCTGGAAAGCATCGACATTCCGCCGCTGGCCCAGATCCCGCCGGATCACGTGCTCACGCGCACCTTCTACCTGCTGCAGGATTTCCCGGGACGCTTCTCGGGCAGCCCGGTCTGGGTGGAGGCCAATCCCGACGGCGCCTCGCGAGACGGCACGTCCGGCGTGATCATCGGCGCCAATGACTGGGCGTCGGCCTGGGCCCGCAATGCGAACGGCGAGGCCATGGTGCCCGTCGAGGGCGGCGATCGCCAGCGCGAGATGGCCTACCGCTTCGGCGTGAATATCGCGATGTATGCGCTGACGGGGAATTACAAGGCCGACCAGGTCCATGTGCCGGAAATTCTCGAGAGGCTGGGCCAATGAACGCGACCGTCACTGCGCTCGACTTTGCCCCGCTCCTGCCCTGGAGCGTGATCGCCGGCCTGGCCGGGCTCGCCCTGATCGCCACACTGGCCGGCGGTGTGATGCGCCTGTCCGGCTGGATCTGGCGCACGCTCGCCATTCTGGGCATCGCCCTGGTGCTGGCCAATCCCTCGCTGGTCGAGGAGGAGCGCGACCCGCTGGCCGATGTCGCCATCCTGGTGACCGATACCTCGTCCAGCATGGATATCGGCGGCCGCAATGACGCCGCCAACGCCATGGCCGAGGCGTTGCGCCGCGAGGCCGAGACCGATCCCCTGCTGGATCTGGTCGAGGTGGAAGCCGGCGAAAGCGCCGACGGCACCATGCTGTTCGACGGCGTCAATGCCGCCCTGGCCAGTGCACCGCCAGACCGTATCGCCGGCGTGGTCCTGGTCACTGACGGCCAGGTGCATGACGCGCCGGCCAGTCTGAATGCGATCAATGTCGATGCGCCGATCCATCACGTCATGCCCGGCGACCGCGAGGCCGGCGACCGCCGCCTAGTGATCGAGGAAGCCCCGCGCTACGGCATTGTCGGCCAGACGGTACAATTCATGATCCGCGTCGAGGACGATGCGATGCAGGGCACCGCCGCGGTGGATTTCCGCTTCGAGGGCGGCGAGCCCCAGCGCTTCACCATTCCGATCGGCCGCTCGACCCGCGTCGAAGTCCCCGTCGAACGCCGCGGCCAGAATGTCATCGAGGCCGAAGTCGAGGCGGGACCGGAAGAACTCTCCCTGATCAACAACCGCGCCGCCGTGTCGGTGAACGGTGTGCGCGACCGGCTGCGCGTGCTTCTGGTCACCGGCGAACCGCACAATGGTGCGCGCGCCTGGCGTGACCTTCTGAAGTCCGACCCCTCGGTCGACCTCGTCCACTTCACCATCCTGCGGCCGCCAGACCGGCGCGACTCCACCCCGGTCGACGAGCTGGCCCTGATCGGCTTCCCGGTGCAGGAATTGTTCGTGGAGCGCCTGGAAGAGTTCGACCTGGTGATCTTCGACCGCTATCGCCGGCGCAATATCATGCCGCCGCTCTATTTCGACTATATCGCCCGCTATGTGGACAATGGCGGTGCGCTGCTGGTGACGGCCGGGCCGCCGTTTGCCGGGGCGCCGAGCCTTTACCGCACGCCGCTGGCCGCGGTCCTGCCGGTGCGTCCGACGGGCTATATCACCGATGGCGGCTTTACCCCCGAAACGACGGAGACCGGCCTGCGGCATCCCGTGACGGCCGGCCTGGCCGGCGGCGGCGAGACCCCGCAATGGGGCCGCTGGCTGCGTCACATCCACGGCACGGCGCTGGGCGGCGACACGCTGCTGGAGACGCCGGACGGGCATCCGCTTCTGGTACTGCAGCGTTCCGGCGAAGGCCGGGCCGCCATCGTGATGAGCGACCAGACCTGGCTGTGGGCGCGCGGCTTCGAGGGCGGCGGTCCCTATGCGGAAATGTTCCGCCGCGTCGCCCACTGGCTGATGCGCGAACCCGAGCTCGACGAGGAACGCCTCACCGCCTACGCCACCGAGGGTGAGCTGCATGTCGACCGGGTCACCCTGGCCGACGACGCCCCGCCGCTGGAAATCACCTGGCCGGACGGCCGCGAGGAAACGGTCGCGATGGGCCGCACCGAGGACGGCCGCTTTGCCGCGGTCATGCCGGCGGAAGGTTCCGGACTGGTGCGGCTGCGCTCGGGCGATCTGACGACGGTGGCCGCGCTGGGACCGATCAATCCGGTGGAATTTGCCGACCTGCGTCCCACCGGCGATGCGCTCGATCCCTTCGTCGAGGCGACCGGCGGCGGCTGGTATCCGGTTGGCGACGGCGCCGACGCGGACCTGCCGGCCCTGCGCCGCACGCGGGCGGGCGCCGATCAGGCCGGACGGACCTGGCTGGGCCTGACCCGGAACGAGCGCTATGTGGTCGAGGCCTCGACCCGCACACCGCTTCTGCCGGGCTTGCTGGCGGTCCTGCTGCTGGCGGCTTTCCTGGGCCTGGGCTGGTGGCGCGAGGGACGCTAAGACCAACGTCTTCATCTTGTGGAAACCCTGTCAGTGCGACGAGGGAGGCGTTCAACCGGAGACCGATCCATGCGCCGCATCCTGCTCGCCATGCTTTTCCTCAGCCCGCTCCTGTCGGGATGCCTGGTCATTGCCGCAACCGATGTCGCCGTCGGCACGGTCGGCGCTGCGGTCGGTGCCGCCGGCGCGGTAGGCGGTGCGGCGATCGACGTTGTCACCCCCGGAGACGACGATGACGACGGGGACGAGGACTGAGCGCCTCCCCGCCTGTCCGCGGTTTCATTTTCATCGGCAATTCCTATGTGTTAGTCTGGTTGCGAGGGACTCGTTGCCAACTTTGTTAGGAGGCGCACAATGAGACGTACCATGACCGCGCTGCTGGCGATCGGAGCCCTGGCGGTTCCGGCACTGGCACAGGATCCCGTTTCCATTTCCCCGATCGGCTTCGGACCGGAGCTGACCGAGAAGGCCGACGAATACGGCCAGCGCGAGCTGGACTATCTGGCCAACGAGATGCGTGAGGATCTCGAGCGCGAACTGTCCGGCATGCTCGGCGAGAACGGGCTTCGCCTGGAAGTCACCATTCTCGACGCCACGCCCAACCGGCCGACCATGGAACAGATGGCCGCCCGCAGCCTGCACCATTCATCCATCAGCATCGGCGGGGCAAGCCTTGAGGCCCGCCTTCTCGACGCCAGCGGCGCCGAGCTGGAGACGTTCAGCTATTCTTGGCGCTCGCATAACATCCAGGATGTCGTGGGCTATTCCCGCTGGACCGATGCACGCCGCGCGATGGACCGGTTTGCCAGCGATATCGGCGAGAGCCTGAGCGAACGGAACGGTTCCGGCTCCTGATCCCGGGGCCAGGCTTCAGCGAACAAGCGGGGCGCATCCGGCGGGTGCGCCCCGTTTTCGTTCGCGACCGCACAACACCCTTCGCTCACGCACACGCCGCGCCCCGTGCTAGTCTCTCTGCCACAAGGGGGACCTGATGCGAGGAGAGACACGATGCGTGTGCTCGCTTTAGTCCTTGTAGGTGCGTTCATCGGGACTGTGCCGGCGGCACCGGCGGCAGCCCAGACAAGCGGCTTTCAGTCCAGCTATCGCAGCGAGGCGACCGGTTCGATCGAAATCGGCCGGATCGACGTCGCTCCAGGGCTGCGCGAAAAGGCCGAGCTTCTCGGCGAAGCCGAGCTGGGACGGTTGACCGGCTATCTGCGCGACGTTCTGCAGAACACCCTGGTCGCCGCCGACTGGCATGGTGTCTCGGCGCACGAGACGGTGCTCAATGTCACCCTGATCGATGTCGTCCCCAGCCGGCCGACCCTGTCGCAGATCCAGGAGATGGATACCGCGCACTATACCAGTGAGGCCTCCGGCGGCGCCGAGCTGACGGCCGAACTTGTCGGAGCGGACGGACGGGCGATCGGGCAGTATTCCTTCCGCTGGTACAATACCGAGCCGACAGGCCACGACACCGGCATCTGGAGCGATACCCGCCTGGCCTTCAGCCTGTTTGCGCGGGAGCTGACCGATAGCCTTGGCGAAGCCCCGATGCCCCGGCGCCTGTCGGAAAGCCGCTAGAGCAATAGCATCGCAATTGATGTCGATGAAATTGCTCTAGTTTTTGAGTGGTCGCATTTTCGAACCGCAAAACCGGTTCCCACTTTTGCTGAAAATGCTCCGGCGGCGACAATGTCACTCAGGGCGCGCCGATCCATTTATGGGTCTGCAGGCTCAAGGACCATTGCGGATGCGCCAGGCAGTATTCGAATGCGGCCCGGGCATTCTGCATCATGTGTGCGCCATCCATCGGCTGCAGGGAGAAGCGCCGGAAGTCCCAGGCCGTGAACGCTGCCGGATCGAGGCCGGGCTGCGGATAGACGAGTTTGAGCTCGTGGCCGGAACGCTGGACGACCTGAGCGGTGCCCTTCGGGCTGACCGTGATCCAGTCGATCCCGTCGGGCGCCGGCAGCGTGCCGTTGGTCTCCACGGCAATCTCGAACCCGGCCGCGTGCAATGCCTCGATCAGCGGCGCGTCGAGCTGCAGCAGGGGTTCGCCGCCCGTGCACACGACCAGCGGCTTGCCGCCGCCCGGCCAGAAGCCGCGGACGTGACCGGCGACATCCTGCGGCGTCGCAAAGCGTCCGCCGCCCGGACCGTCCATGCCGACGAAATCCGTGTCGCAGAAATTGCAGACCGCCCTGGCCCGGTCCTGCTCCCGGCCACTCCACAGATTGCAGCCGGCAAAGCGCAGGAAGACCGCCGGACGCCCGGCCTGGGCGCCCTCGCCCTGCACCGTCAGGAAGGTTTCCTTGACCGAATAGCTCATGCCGTCCGCGCCTCCTGCCAGGCCTGCCATCCTGCAGCGCGCAGTTCGCACGCCGGACAGGTGCCGCAGCCATGGCCCCAGTCGTGCAGCGCACCGCGCTCGCCGCGATAACAGGTATGGGACCGGACGCGGATCAGCTCGACCAGGTCCGCACCGCCCAGCTCGGCCGCCAGCGCCCAGGTCTGGCCCTTGTCCAGATGCATCAGCGGCGTTTCGACACGCATCGGCACGTCCAGGCCCAGTGTCAGCGCCTGCTGGGTTGCGTCGATGGTGGCGCGACGGCAGTCCGGATAGCCGGAATAGTCGGTCTCGCACATGCCGCCGACGAGCACGCCGTGCCCGCGGCGATAGGCCAGGGCCGACGCCACCGTGAGGAAGACCAGATTGCGGCCCGGCACGAAGGTGGAGGGCAGACCGTTGGCCTGCATCTCGATCTCGCGCTCGGCGGTGAGTGCGCTTTCCGCAATGGCGCCATAGCCGGTGAGGTCGATGACAAAGTCCTCGCCCAGCCGGTCGCCGCCAGGCAGGGCCTGCATCCCCTTGCGCACATCCTGCCGAGCGCTCATCTCGACGGCGTGACGCTGGCCATAATCGAAACCGACCGTCTCGACCCGGTCATACCGGTCGAGTGCCCAGGCAACGCTGGTCGCGGAATCCTGGCCGCCGGAGAAGAGGACCAGGGCCGTGGGGGCGGGCATTGGGTTCGTCATGCGCGGCTTATATAATGAAGACAGCGAGGATGACCATGAGCCATAGCTGGACCTACACAACCTGGCCCGATCCCGACAGCGCCGAGGCGGCCGCAAAACAGCTGATCGAGGAGAAGCTGTGCGCCTGCGCAAACGTGTTCCGCGGCATGATCAGCGTCTATCGCTGGCAGGGCAAGGTGGAGACCGCGCAGGAGGCCATCATGGTCCTGAAAACGCGGACCGATCTGGCGCCCGCCCTGTGCGAACGCATCGTCGCGCTGCATCCCCAAGACGAACCGTGCGTGCTCTCCCTGCCGGTTGACACGGCCGGAAGTGCGGCCGGTTTTCTCGACTGGATCGATCGGGAAACGCGCCCGTCTTCGTGACGTTTCGGTGAAGTTTCCATGAAACCGTTCAGGCGTTTAAGCCTTGGAAAGCAGGCCCGGACAATCTCCCCCGCAGATTTCAGGGGGAAACGGGATGAGCCGCCTTGTTCGCGATGTGATGACAGATGCGCCGGTGGTTTCGCCGGACACTTCGGGTGAGTTCGTCTACGATCTGTTCTCCGACGACAAGGACTTGCTGGTCGTTGCCGTGGTGCAGGACGGCCAGCCTGTGGGCATGGTGTCGCGCGACCGCTTCTTCGTGAAAATGGCCGACCGGCACGGCCGCGCACTGTTTTCCAAACGCCCGGTCACCTTCCTGATGAACAAGGATCCGCTGCTGGTCGAGGCGTCGACGCCGATCGCCGAGCTGAACATGCTGATCGTACGGGACCGGCCGTCAGCCCTGATGGAAGGCTTCCTGATCACCCGCAATGGCGACTATTGCGGTGTCGGGACCGCGCTGGACCTGTTCCGCGAGACCTCGCGGGAAAGCGCCGAGCGCAGCCACAAGCTCTCCGCCCTCGCCGAACAGCTGGGTCATGCGCGCATCGAGGCTCTGGCGGCGTCGAAGGCCAAATCGGAATTCCTGGCCACGATGAGCCACGAGATCCGCACGCCGCTGAACGGTGTGCTCGGCGTCGCGCAATTGCTGATGTCGACCGAGCTGAACGACGAACAGACCGAATTCGTGCGCGTGATCAATGACAGCGGCCAGATTCTCCTGCGCCTGCTGAACGATGTCCTCGACCTCTCGAAGATCGAGGCCGGCAAGATGGACCTCGACATCCAGGTCTTCGATCCCCACCGCATGGCCGCCGACGCCCGCACGCTCTGGCAGGCCCGCGCGCGGGAAAAGGCGATCGGCTTCTCCATCGAGGTGCAGGCTGGCAAGGACGACCGCTTCGAGGGCGATCCGGTGCGGCTGAAACAGGTCCTGTTCAACCTGGTCAGCAATGCGATCAAGTTCACCGAGACCGGTTCGGTCGATGTGGAAATGGGCTTTCACGCCATCGGCCGCCGCCGTCATGTCATGCGGGTCGAGGTGCGAGACACGGGCTGCGGCGTGCCCGAGGCTGCGCAGACGAAACTCTTCTCCGCTTTCACCCAGGCCGATGCCGAGACCACGCGCGCCCATGGCGGGACCGGGCTCGGGCTGACGATCTGCAAGCGCCTCGTCGAGCTGATGGGCGGCACGATCGGCTTCCGCACCACGGCCGGCCAGGGCTCGACTTTCTGGTTCGAAGTGCCCCTGAAGCGCGATATTGCCGAGCCGGCACCCGCCGCCGGGACGCCGGAGCCCGTCCAGGCCGCCCTGCCTGCGGGCGGTGTCCGTATTCTCGTCGCCGAGGACATTGCCGTGAACCGGGCCGTCGCCAGGGGCTTCCTGAACCTGCGCGGCTATGAGGCCGACTTCGTGGAAAACGGCGCTGCCGCACTCGAGGCGGTCCAGGCGCAACACTACGATCTCGTGCTGATGGATATGGAGATGCCGGTGATGGACGGCCTGCAGGCAACCGCCGCCATCCGCGCCCTGCCCGGGCCGGCCGGCCAGGTTCCGATTGTCGCCCTGACCGCAAACGCCCTGTCGAGCGCCCGGACGCGCTGCCGCGAAGCGGGCATGAATGATGTCGTCACCAAGCCGATCAACCAGGCCGAGTTCTTCGGCGCCATCGATGCCTGTCTCGGCGATCCGGCGAAACGGCAGACCAGCGCCGCAGCCTGATCCGGGTTGAAAGACCTGTCGCGCGGATGAAATAGGCTGCGTGATTTCGAAAACGCGCAGACGCCGCGCCCCCGGCGCTGTCATGCATCGGCCTGCCAACCACGGAGGTCGATATGGCTTTTCTCCCCGGCGCCCTTTTTGCCGCCACCTTGCTGCTCTCCCCCGCAGCACCCCAGACCGACACGACCCAGGACCGGCTGGACCGGCTGCACCAGCGTGTGCTGACCGCGTGCCGGCACGAAAATCGCCACGGTGCCATGGCCGCGCGCGGTGTGCGCTCCTGCGTCCGCGATACACTCGACCGCGCCGTCGAAGCGTCCGGCGACCGCTGTCTCCAGGCCCTGCATGCGGGCGCCGCGCTTCCCGCAACGCATGCAAGCTGCGATAACCGCTACCGGATTGCACAGCAGACCGGACCAGCACGGGATGAGCACGATCGAGATTCTTGATATCCTGGCGCGCGGCGGGACCTTCGCTCTCGCCGTGATGCTCGGCCTTCTCTTCCTGCGTGATGCCCGGCACAGCCTGGCGGCCCGTCTCGGCATCCTGTTCGCCACCGGCGTGGCTTGCTACGCGCTCCTGTCGTCCAACACGATCGCCGCCGTTCTCGGCCCCTTCGATCCGGTGCTGAACGTGTTCGCCGTGCCCACCGGCGTGTTCTTCTGGTGGTTCACCACAGCCCTGTTCGATACCGGCTTCCGCTGGCGGATGTGGCGCCTGCTGCCCATGCTGGCGGTCGTGCTGTGTGCGGCGGGCAATTTCCTGTCGCCCGGCGACAGCGTGTTCGCGATGATCTCCGCCAGCGGCTGGCAGATCATCAACATCTCGATGATGGGGCACGCCGCCATCCTGGCCCTGCGCGACTGGGGCGACGACCTGATCGAGCCCCGGCGCAAATTCCGCATCGCCTTCGCGATCCTGGTCGCCCTCCTGGGCATTGCCATATCCGCCCTGGAACTGCGCTATGCCCGTTCCAGCTTTCCCGACTGGGTCTTCCCCGCCCACGGCTTCACGCTCTTCATCCTGGCCATGGGATTTACCGGCTGGCTGGTTGCCACGCCCACCGACCTGTTCGGCGCCCGGGACAGGCGCCGCCGCGGCACCGGCGCGCGCGGCCGGGAGCTGTCACCGGAGAACCGCCCCCTCGCCCGCCGGCTGGAGGCCGCCATGGCCGAAGGACTCTATCGCGAACCCGGTCTCACCGTCGGCTCGCTGGCCGAGCATCTGGGCACGCGCGAGCACCGGCTGCGGCGGATCATCAACCAGGGGCTGGGCTACCGGAATTTCTCCGCCTTCCTCAACGCCCACCGGCTGGAAGAGGCCAAGCGGCTGCTCGCCGACCCGGACCGCGCCCATGACCAGGTCCTCACCATCGCGCTGGACCTGGGCTATGGCTCGATTGCGCCCTTCAACCGGGCCTTCCGCGCCGAAACCGGCACGACACCGACGGCTTTCCGTCGCGATGCGCTGAGCGGTTAGAGCATTTTCAGCAAAAGTGGGTACCGGTTTTGCGGTTCGAAAATGCAGCCACTCAGGACCCGGCATTTTCAGCAAAAGTGGGAACCGGTTTCGCGGTTCGAAAATGCAGCCACTCAGGACCCGGCATTTTCAGCAAAAGTGGGAACCGGTTTCGCGGTTCGAAAATGCGACCGGTCAAAGGCCAGTGCAATCGCATCGGCCGCAATCGCGATGAAATCGCTCTAGAGATCCGGCTCGCTGTCCTTGAACACCTGGTGCGCGGCTTCGTCATAGCCATTGCGGCGCGAGATGATCAGGATGGCCGCCAGCCCGCCGCCGACGGCGACACTGACCACTGTGCCCAGGCCGAGGGCAATCCAGCCGTGAATGCCCATCGAGACCTCGGGCAGATTGCCCAGCCCCCAGACGATGAAGGCGAGACAGAGCAGGATCGCGACGACCGCGACGGCGATGAGGGGGATGTTGGGTCTGTTCATGGGGTCTTCTACCTGTTCCTGAGACGCAGGACCATGGCGGGCCCNGCCNGCGNGNCGCTTCGCCGCACCACGCAAGCCGGGCCGTCACGGCAGCTCAGTGCCGGGCGACCTGCATGCGATTCCACAGATTGATCATCGCGATGAGTGCTGTCAGCGCGGCGATCTCGCGCGCCTCGAAATGACGCGCCAGCCCGGCGCGCAAGGGCTCCAGCTCTGCGGCCGGATCGATAATCGTCAGCGCCTCGGTCCAGGCGAAGGCGGCCTTTTCACGTGCGGTGAAGTCGGACATGTGACGCCAGGCCACCAGCCGGTCGAGACGTTCGTTCGTTTCCCCGTCCTCACGGGCCTCGCGCGTGTGCATCTTCACGCAGAAGGCACAGCCATTGATCTGAGAGGCCCGCAGCACGACGAGATGGCGCAGGGCAGGTTCCAGACCCGTCTCGACGATGGCCGTCTGGGCCGCGATGAAGGCATTGAAGACGTCCGGCAGGTCGCGATCGGCGCGGATTTCGGTATGGGCAGTCATGTCAGTCTCCCGGGTTGGCGAAGCAAAGGCTTCAGAACCCAGGACGCATGGCCGGCGCCGCGTGTGACAGATGCGCTGCGGAATGCCGGGAAGGCTTGTCGCGCGTGTCGCGGACAGCCCGCCTTCGCCAAGGCTTCGGAGGACAAGCCTCTTCGCCCCAAGTGCGCGCTGCGGGTGGCTTGCCACCCGAAGCCCGCAGGGCGAAGGGTGGTGGCGAGGGAGAGACTTGAACTCTCGACCTCACGATTATGAGTCGTGCGCTCTAACCAGCTGAGCTACCTCGCCACGAGGTCTGTCCCGTTCGGGAGAGGGACGCCATATACGCGGCCCGCCCGCGGCTGGCAAGCCGCGAACGGGCCCCGATTTCAGTTGTGCCTGCTTTACGCGGCACGCACCTCGTTGAGGAATTGCTCGACCGCCGATTTCAGCGAGTCGGACTGGCGCGACACGGCCAGCGAAGCCTCGAGCACCTCGCCTGCGCTTTCGCCGGTTTCCGAGGTCGACTGGTCGACTTCCTGGATGTTGGAGAACACGTCGCGCGTGCCGTCCGCGGCTTCCTGGGCCGAGCGGGTAATCTCGCCCGCGGCCGCCCGCTGCTCTTCCATGGCAGCGGCGATGGCCGTCGCGATTTCCGACATTTCGTGGATCGTGCCGCCGATCGAGGACATCGCCTCGACCGCCTTGGCCGTCGCACCCTGGATGCCGGAGATGTGCTCGGAGATGTTCTGCGTCGCCGCACCGGNCTGGCTGGCCAGCGCCTTCACTTCCGACGCCACGACCGCGAAGCCCTTGCCGGCCTCGCCTGCGCGCGCCGCCTCGATGGTGGCGTTCAGGGCCAGGAGGTTGGTCTGCTCGGCGATGTCGTTGATGAGGCTGACGATATTGTCGATCGACTTGGCCGCATCGTCGAGACGCTGCACGTCCTCATTGGTGCGCTCGACCTGGTCGACGGCGGAACCGGCGATCTCGGTGGAGCGGGCGATCTGCTGCGAGATCTCGCCGATCGAGGAGACCATTTCCTCGGCCGCGGCGGCCACGGTCTGAACGTTCTGCGACGCGCCTTCGGAGGCCTGGGCCACGGCGGCAGACTTGCCGGTGGTGGCCGCCGCCGTCGAGCTCATGGCGCGGGCGGCGGCTTCCATGCGATGGGCCGCTTCGCCGACCTGGCTGAGTGCATCCGACGAGGCCTGTTCGAAGGCCTGGATCAGGCTTTCCACGGCCGCCGAACGCTTCTCCTTCATGCGGCGTTCCTGCTCGGTTTCCGCTTCCAGACGCGCACGCTCCTTGGCGTTCTGGCGGAACACGTCCACCGAGCGCGCCATGTCGCCGATCTCGTCCTGGCCGGGCGTGAAGCCCAGATTGACGTCATTGTCGCCGTCGGCCAGCGCGCGCATGGTGCGGGCCATCGCCGTCAGGCGCGCGAGCAGCGTATTGTTGACGTAGAACCAGGCAATCGCGAGCGCCACCACGAGGCCGATCGCCGCGATGGAGATCAGCAGGATGCGGCCGGCAATCACGGCACCGTTGGCGGCGTCGGTCGCGTTGTCGACGCGGCCGGCGACCTGTTGCTTGTAACCTTCAACGCTGGCCAGCAGCGTTTCGGCCGACAGGCGCGCCTCCTCGGCGACGACTTCGGCCGCGACAACAGCGGCGAGTTCCGCCTTGCGCAGTTCGAAAATCCCGGTGTCGCCCTCACCGAAGGCGATCAGGGTGTCGGCCTGGCCGCGCATCACGTCGGACACGACCGGCCCGAGAATGGCGAGGTTCACATCCAGTTCGCCGACGGCTTCGTCCCAGCGGTCGAACACCGCGTCGACATCCGGATTGGTCGAGGCAATATCGACCTCTGTGTACTGGATCATCATCTGGTTGGCCGCCAGCAGCGAACGCAGCAGGCTTTCAATGTCCGCGTCGGTGCTGGTGTCGAGGGCATTCTCGACGCTGGAGGCAAACTGGGCGCGCGCCGTGCGGGCCTGCGCGGTCGCGTCATAGCGTTCGTCGCGGATCTGGAGCCGGCGATCCACCACCTCGTTCATGCTTTCGACGAGATCGGAGAGATCGGCGACGGCCGTCGCCAGTGCTGCGGTTTCCGCCTCGCCGCCGATCGCCTGGAGATCCTCCAGTTCGGCCGTCAGCTGCTCGCGGTAATCGACGACGCGGTTGTAGTTGGCCAGGCGCGCATCCACCGTCGGGGACAAGGCAAAACTGGACAGCGCCTCGGAGAGGGCCTGGCTGTCTTCGCTCAGCGAATCGACGGCCTGCGTTTCCGGAATGGCACGCTCGGCAATCTGCTGCACGGCGTAATTGGCCGAATTGAAGCCGGTCACACCGACCACCGCCGCGATCAGCGTCATCGCCGATGTCAGACCGAATGCAGCCAGGAGCCGGACCCGGATACTCGAGGTCTTGCCGAGAAACTTGGCGAACACAGAATTCATTGGATGGCCCCTTACGGTTAATGCCCCCGATAAAAAGATACGGCGACGCTACCGCGCCGCCGTAAATGAATTCTTATTCTTGTGAGCGCTTTCCGGTTCTATCGCCGGATGGCGCAGTATTTCTTTATGTTCAGCCGCCGAGGTTGAAGTCGAAGCGCTGCTGGACACCTTCGGAAGCGGACGCGGCCGGCGCGTAGGCCCAGCCTTCGATGGCGCGCAGAACGGCGCGGTCGAACACGCCTTCCGGGCTCGCCTCGACGACCGTCGCGTTCTCCACCGTGCCTTCGGCCGAAACCGTGTACTCGACAACCGCATAGCCCTCGATCCCGCGGCGTTCGGCACCGCGCGGATATTCCGGTGCCTCGACCTGGGTGCGCTCGCGATCGTCCTGTGCCAGTGCCGGAGCCGCCGTGAAAGCCATCGCCGTCATTGCCGCTGCCAGAAACATGGTTCCCGTCTTGTTCATCGACATACCCTTCATCCAGTTCTTGGTTCGAGGCGCTGCCCGGGATTTTCCCCGTGTTCGAACGCCCGTTGATTTCCTGCGGACCCGTTCTGTCCGACGTGATGAAGAATGACCGAAACCGGTTGCCAAACGCTTAAGTGCGATTCGATTTTTCGAGCGGTTGTAGAATTTTTTTATCTCGTAAATTCAGTGTCTTAGCTGTTTTCAATTTGAAGATTTGGTTACCTGTGCCAAAACGCGACATGTCTTCGCCGGATTCTTCGTAAACATCGGATTAACCGCGAAAAAACAATTCGATCCTTCCTGGCCGCCTCAACCGGACCCCTTGCATGACCCCCACCGACCGCCGCATCGATGCCGACACGCTGACCGGGTTTCTCGCCGCCGTACTCACCTCGGCCGGAGCCCGCAAGCCTGACGCCGATTGTGTCGCGGCGCATCTGGCCGATGCCAATCTGAAAGGCCATGACAGTCACGGCGCCGGCCTCCTGCCGGTCTATGTCCACCATATCCGCAAGGGCCTGGTCGAGACCGAAGCCAGCCCCGCCACGCTGACCGACACGCCGGTCCTCTTGCGCGTCGACGGGAATGGCGGATGGGGCGCGCCGGCCGGTTTCGGCCTGATCGAGCAGGCCGGACAGAAGGCGAAGGCCGGCGGGCTGGCGGCGGCCACACTTGGCAATGTGCACCATCTCGGCCGTGTCGGCGCCTATGGCGAGCGCGCGGCGGCGGCCGGGCTGGCCTCGATCCATTTCGTCAGCGTCGGCGATCATGCGCCGCTGGTCGCACCCTTCCGCGGGTCCGACGCCCGTTTCGGCACCAACCCGGTCTGCATCGCCTTCCCGGCTACCGCCAACCGGCCTGCCTTCGTGCTGGACATGGCGACCAGCCGTATCGCGCTGGGCAAGGCACGGGTTGCGGCCAACAGGGGCATCGCGCTGGCCCAGGGCAATCTGATCGACGAGAAGGGACGGCCGACCACCGATCCCGGCGGCATGGCCGGTTTCGAGCTGAAGGGCGCACTCACCCCGATGGGCCGCCACAAGGGATACGGACTGGCCTTTGCCTGCGAGATCCTGGGCGGCGTGCTGTCAGGGGCGGGCACGATCCAGCCGGGGCGCGAGCGGCGCGGCGGCCTGCAGAACGGGCTCTTCTCCATCCTGATCGATCCGGCCGCCTTCGGCGATCCGGACTGGATGGAAGACGAGATCGAGGCGCTGGCCGATTATGTCCTCGCTTCGCCGCCGATGGACTGGGACAGCCCGGTTCTTTATCCCGGCGATCCCGAGCGCGCCGCCGAGGGCAAGCGCCGCCGCGAGGGCATCCCCATGGACGACACCACGATTGCCCAGCTGAACAAGTCGGCCGAGATCGCCGGCTGTCCGGAGCGTCTCTAGGGCAAATGCTCCTTCGCGCACTTCAGAGCGCGAAGGAGCTTGCCGGTCAGGCCAGGCTCAGGCGGACATCCACATTATTGCGGGTGGCATTGGAATAGGGGCAGACCTGGTGTGCGGCGTCGACCAGCGCCTGTGCCGTATCGCGCTCCAGGCCCGGCAGGTCGACCTTGAGGTCGATGTCGAGGCCGAACCCGCCCTCGTCGCGCGGACCGATACCGACCGTCGTCTCGACCGTCGCCTCGGCCGGAACCTTCGTACCGACCTTGCCGGCCACGGCTTTCATGGCGCCGATGAAGCAGGCCGAATAGCCCGCCGCGAACAATTGCTCCGGATTGGCGCCCTCGCCGCCCGCACCGCCGAGCTCCTTCGGCGTCGCCAGCTTGAACTTGAGCGTTCCGTCGAGGCTTTCCGCCGTGCCGTCACGGCCGCCGGTGGCCCGGGCCGTCGTCTTGTATGCAACCTTTACAGACATTGCGCGTCCTTCCTGATGAGCGGCCTCGCGGCCAGGTAACTTTTGCACGATTAAATCGCGCACGATATAATTGGGAAGCCGATGCCCCGTCGTCAAGCGCTTGCGATCATATCGCGTACGATTAAATTGATGGCCTTGTTCCAGCGAGAGACGCAATGCCTGAAACCCCTGCCCCCGCCACCGTCCCGGAAAAGATCCGGCTGAACGATCTGGTCTGTTTCGCCGTCTATTCGGCGAACAATGCCTTCAATCGCTTCTACAAGCCGATCATGGCCGAGCTGGGCCTGACCTATCCGCAATTCCTGGTGCTGATGGCGCTGTGGGAAGAAGACGGCCAGGGCGTCGGCCAGCTGGGCGAACGGCTCGGCCTGGAATCCAACACGCTCACCCCGCTGCTCAAACGCATGGAAACCGCCGGCGTCATCGAACGCCGCCGCGACCGGGCCGACGAGCGCCGCGTCGCCGTGCAGCTGACGCCGTCCGGCCGCGACCTGGAAGCAAGGGCCGGCGCCCTCCTCGCCTGCGTGCCGCAAGCCACGGGCATGACCACGGACGAACTGGTCGAGCTCAGAACCGCGGTCGAACGCCTGCGCGACAATCTCGCCTGCGCACGCGACGGCGACTGATCAGCTGCGCTCCAGCCCGCGCAGGGCGAACGTGTCGAGAATGTCCTCGCCGATCCGCTTGGGACGGCGGGTGTCGCGGTCGATCAGGCACCATTCCGTCGTCGCCCGCGCAGAGAAGCGTTTCGCACCCGGCTTGCGGATATCGACATGGCGGTCAAAGCGCGGCCCGTGAATACGGCCCAGCCAGGTACGGATCTCGGCGGTCTCGCCGGGCTGGATGGCATCGCGATATTCGATCGTGTGCTTCAGCGCGATCCAGATATCGCTGGCAATCATCTCCGGCGTGGCGACACGGTGCCAGTGGGTAATGGCGATATCCTGCACCCAGCGCAGATAGACGACATTATTGACGTGGCCGAGTTCGTCGATATCGCCCGGGCCCGGCACGACGCGGCGCATCAGGGCCGTCTCGAAGGAAACACAGCCCAGGCCTTCGCCCTCGACCGCCTGCTCCGGCCCGATCACCCCAGCCAGGGATATCGCGCTGTCATCCATCCCGCTCTCCTTCGCAGGTGCACAATATATGGATAGGGGCGAGGCAGGTGAAGGGGGGTGGGCCGCTGCGCGGCGAAACACGCTCGCGACCCCTTCTCCCCTTCCGGGGAGAAAGTGGGCGAAGCCCGGATGAGGGGCGCGCGGTCGCGCCGCGCTAAAAGAAGAGTCTTTAAGTGGCCGCTCCCGCGGCCGCCCCTCACCCTGCCCTCTCCCCGGGAGGGGAGAGGAGAGCGTGGCCGGAGAACCCCCGCCCCTATTTCGGCGCGGAGATATGGATCGGATGACCCAGCGCGGTCAGGGCGGCCTCGGCGAAGCCTTCGGTGAGGGTCGGGTGGACGTGGATCGTGCCGGAAATGTCTTCCAGCCGCGCCCCCATCTCGACCGCCAGGGCGAACTCGCCGGAGAGCTCGGAGACATGCGTGCCCACGGCGTGGATGCCCAGGATGACATGGTCGTCCTTGCGCGCGGTGACGCGGACGAAACCGCCATCCGTGCCGGCATCCATGGAGAGATAGCGGCCCGAGGCGGCCAGCGGGAACTTGCCCGTGATCACTTCTTCACCCTTCGCCTTCGCTTCGTCCGGCGTCAGGCCGACACCGACGACTTCCGGCTCGGTGAAGCACACCGCGGCGATGGCGACGGGATCGTGCACGCGGCGCTGGCCGGCAATGATCTCGGCGACCATCTCGCCCTGGGCCGTCGCCTTGTGCGCCAGAAGCGGCTCGCCGACGACATCGCCGATGGCATAGACGCCGCGCATGCCGGTGCGGCACTGGGCATCGACCTTGATGAATTTGCCATCCATGTCGAGGCCCATGTTTTCAAGGCCCCAGCCATCGAGGCAGGCCTTGCGGCCGACGGCGACAAGGATCTTGTCGGCCTCGATCGATTGCGTGGCGCCCTTGGCGTCCTCATATTCCAGAACGGCCTTGCCGCCCTTTGTCTCGGTCACGCCCCTGGCCTTGCAGGAGAGGTGGACATCCACCTTGTGCTTCTTCAGCCACATCGTGATCGGGCGGGTGATTTCCTTGTCATAGAGCGGCAGGATGCGGTCCAGCGCCTCGATGAAGGTCACCTCGGTGCCCAGCTTGCGATAGGCGATGCCCAGTTCCAGGCCGATATAGCCCGCGCCGACAACGACCAGTTTTTCCGGACGCTCGGTCAGATCCAGCGCCTGGGTCGAACCGATCACCGACTTGCCGAACGGCATGAAGGGCAGTTCCACTTCCACCGAACCGGTCGCCAGGATCACATTCTCGGCCGTGATCTCGACCTTCTCGCCGTCTTCCTGCGTGACGATGCAGGTCTTGGCGTTGGAGAATTCGGCCCAGCCGGCGATGTGTTCGGCACCGGCGGCCTTGATCAGCTGCGCCACGCCGCCGGTCAGTTTGGAGACGATACCGTCCTTCCAGCCCACCAGCTTGCCCATGTCCAGCTTGGGCGCCTCGGACAGCGAGATACCGAAACGGTCGCCCCTGGCGGCCTCGGACATGTGCTCGAATTCGGTCGCCGCGTGGATCATCGCCTTGGAGGGGATGCAGCCGCGATTGAGGCACGTCCCGCCCAGACCGTGCTTGTCGACAATGATCGTGTCGAGCCCCAGCTGGCCGGCGCGGATAGCGGCCGGATAGCCGCCCGGGCCACCACCGACGACGAGGACCTGGCAAGTGCGTTGTTGCATGGCGTGCGCTCCCTAGCCCATGAACAGGGTGGCCGGGTTCTCCAGGAACCCCTTCACCCGCTGGATCAGCATGGCGGCGTCATAGCCGTCGACGATGCGGTGGTCGAAACAGGATGACAGGTTCATCACCTTGCGCGGCACGACCTGGCCGCCGGCGTCATAGCGCGGCAGGGTCTGCATCTTGTTGACGCCGATGATGGCGGTTTCCGGCGCATTCAGGATCGGTGTGGTGACCAGACCGCCGATCGCCCCCAGCGAGGTGATGGTGATGGTCGAGCCGCTCAGCTCGTCCTTGGTTGCCTTGCCGTCCTTGGCGGCCTGGCCGAGACGGCCGAGCTCGCTCGCGATCTGCCAGATATCCAGGCTCTCGGCGTGCTTGATCACCGGCACCATCAGACCGTTCGGCGTCGCTGCGGCGATGCCGCAATGGATGGCGTCATACTTGGTCAGCACCATGGCCTCGCCATCGAAATGGGCATTGGCCTGGGGCGTGTGGGGCAGGGCCCGCGCCAGCGCCATCACGAGGAAGGGGATGAAGGTCAGCTTGGGCTGGTCTTCGCGGCGGGTATTGTTGAGATGCGCCCGCAGCTCTTCCAGCGCGGTGACGTCGATCTCCTCGACATAGGCGATGTCGGGGATGGTGCGCTGGGCGCGCGACATGTTGTCGGAGATGCGCCGGCGCAGGCCGATCACCTTCTCCTCGGTGACACCGGTCTGCGGTGCACGGATCGCCGTGCCGCCCCCGCCGGACTTCGACGCGAGGCGTCCGCCGGACTTGATGAAATCGTCCAGGTCCTCGTGCGTGATACGCCCGGCCGGACCCGTGCCCGGCACCAGACCGAGATCGATATCCTTGTCCAGGGCCCGCTTGCGCACGGCCGGGCTGGCCAGCGGGCGCTCGCCGGTCATGCGGGCGGCCACGGAGGGCGCCGCAGCGGCCTGCTCCGGCTCGACGGGCTTTTTCGGCTCGGGCCGGGCCGGTGCTTCCGGTTCCGGCTCTTTCGCCGCGTCCCCGGCCGGAGCCGCGCCTTCGGTGGCGATGAACATGATCTCGGTACCGACGGCGATGACGTCGCCCGGTGCCCCGACCAGCTTGGTGACGGTGCCGTTCACGGCGCAGGGGATTTCCACCGTCGCCTTGTCGGTCATCACGTCCAGCACGTGCTGGTCCTCGGTGACGGTGTCACCTTCCTTGACGTGCCATTCGACGATCTCGGCCTCGACGATCCCTTCGCCGACATCGGGCATCTTGTAGCGGTATTCGCTCATCTTAAGCCTCCAGAACGGCGTTCATCGCATTGATGAAACGCTCCGGGCCCGGGAAGTAGGACCATTCATGCGCATGCGGGTAAGGCGTGTCCCAGCCGGTGACGCGCTGGATCGGCGCCTCGAGGGCGTAGAAGCATTCTTCCTGGATCTGCGCCGCCAGCTCGGCCGCAAAGCCGGAGGTGCGCGGCGCCTCCTGGGCAACGATGCAGCGGCCGGTCTTGTTGACCGAACGGGCGATCGTCTCGATGTCGTAGGGCACCAGGGTGCGCAGATCGATGACCTCCGCATCCACACCGGCCTTTTCGGCTGCCGCCTGGGCAACGAGCACCAGCGTGCCATAGGTGACGATGGTCACGGCATTGCCTTCGCGCACCACGTCCGCCTTGCCGATCGGCACGGTGTAGTGGCCCTCGGGCACCTCGCCCTTGGGATGCTTGCCCCAGGACGACAGCGCGCCGCCGGAATGCCCGTCGAACGGCCCGTTATAAAGACGCTTGGGCTCGAAGAAGATCACCGGATCCGGGCTCTCGATGGCCGAGATCAGCATGCCCTTCGCGTCATACGGGTTGGACGGCATCATCACCTGCACACCCGGGATATGGGTGAAGAAGGCTTCCGGGCTCATCGAGTGCGTCTGGCCGCCGCGGATACCGCCGCCGCAGGGCGTGCGGATCACGACCGGCGCGGTGAAGGTGCCGGCCGTGCGATAGCGCAGGCGCGACAGTTCGGAGACAATCTGGTCGAGGCCGGGGAAGATATAGTCGGCGAACTGGATTTCCGCGACGGGCTTGAGGCCGCGCGCCGCCATGCCGATCGCCATGGCGACGATGGCCGCCTCGTTGATCGGGGCGTCGAAGGAGCGGTCGAGACCGTATTTCTTCTGCAGGTTCGCCGTGACGCGGAACACGCCGCCGAAATAGCCGGCATCCTCGCCGAAGCTGACGACGTCGCCATCACGCTCCATCATCACGTCCAGGGCCGAGTTGAGGGCCTGGATCATGTTCATCGTGGCCATGTCCTAGACTCCCAGATCCTGGCGCTGGCGGCGCAGGCGCCAGTCCTGTTCGGCGTAAACATCCTCGAAGATGGAATTGACCGGCGACAGCGGGCCGTCATGCAGCGTGCCGTGGCTCTCCGCTTCCTTGTAGGAGGCGATCACCAGCTCGTTCTGTTCCTTCTCCAGCGCGGTGTGACGCGCCTCGTCCCACTCGCCCAGACCGATGAGATGGTTCTTCAGGCGCGCGATCGGATCGCCCAGCGGCCAGATCTCGTTCTCGCCCCTGGGCCGGTAGCCGGACGGATCGTCCGAGGTGGAGTGCGCATCGGCGCGATAGGTGTAGGTCTCGATCACCGTGGCGCCATGACCGGCCCGGGCGCGCTCGGCGGCCCATTGCGTGGCGGCATAGACGGCGAGGAAGTCATTGCCGTCGACCCTCAGCGAGGCCAGGCCGTAGCCGATACCCTTAAGCGCGAAGCTGGGCGACTGGCCGGCGGCGATGCCCTGGAAGGTCGAGATGGCCCACTGATTGTTGACGACGTTGAGGATGACCGGCGCCTTGTAGGTCGAGGCCAGCACCAGCGCGCCATGGAAATCGCCCTCGGCGGTCGAACCCTCGCCGATCCAGCTCGCGGCGATCTGCTTGTCACCCTTGTACTGGCACGCCATCGCATAGCCCACGGCCTGCGGGAATTGCGTCGCCAGATTGCCGGAGATCGAGAAGAAATTGCCTTCGGCCCAGGTGTAGTGCACCGGCAATTGCCGGCCCTTCAGATTGTCACGGCTGTTGGAGATGCAGTGGCACATCATGTCGACGATGTTGCGGCCGCGCGCAAACAGGATGCCTTGCTGGCGGTAGGACGGGAAGACCATGTCGCCCTTGTCCAGCGCCATCGCGCCGGCAACGGCCACCGCCTCCTCGCCCGTCGACTTCATGTAGAAGCTCATCTTGCCCTGGCGCTGCAGCTTCAGCATGCGGTCGTCATAGGCGCGGGTGAGCATCATGTGGCGCAGGCCCTCGCGCAGCACGTCCGGCTGCAGCTTGGGATCCCAGTCGCCGACGGCCTGGTGGTTGTGATCGAGCACACCGATCAGGCCGAGCGCCAGGTCGCGCGTCTCCATGCCCGCAACGGACGGGTCGGGACGCGGCGCCTCACCGGCAGCCTGCAGGTCGAGATGGGAGAAGTCGGGCGTGTCGCCGGGCCGGACATGAGGCGCCGGAACATGGAAGCGGGGTTCGTCTTGTGCCATGGGCTCTCGCTGAACTGATGGGGCGTCTGGGCCCCGGCAATCGCCGCGATATACTGGCTCGCGAGCGCGAGACGGCGTCTAACGCGGATGGACAGGTCTTGTCTACCGTTGGAATGCGGCGCCATTTCGGGGTTCGCAAGTGCAATATATTGGATTAATTTCGCAGAAATCCATGGTTTGAGGAAATAATGACCGCCACTCTCGACACGATTGATGTCCGCATTCTGGAAGCCCTGCAGGAAGATGCCGGCCGTTCGGTCGCCGATATCGCCGAAATCGTCGGCCTGACACCCTCGCCCTGCTGGCGCCGGATCCGGCGGCTGGAGACCGAGGGCATCATCAAGCGCCGCTCGGTCCAGCTCGACCGCCGGGCCATCGGCCTGATGTTCACCGCCTATCTGGAAGTGAAGATCCAGCCGGCCCGCAAGGCGAATTACGAAAAGTTCGAAAGCGCCATCCAGTCCTTCAAGGAAGTCACCGAGGCGGCCACCATGACCGGCCCCTATGACTACCTGCTCAAGGTCGTGACGCCGGACATCGATAGCTATAACGACTTCATGTACGAGAAGATGATCCCGCTCGACGTGGTCGGCGATTTCCGCACTTCCGTGCAGATCCGCAATGTGAAGGAAGGCCGCGGCCTGCCACTCAACCATATCGAGGACTAGGTGGCCCTTCGCCAGCGCAGCATGGCCGCGCCGCTCCTGTGGGGGGCCGCGATTCTCGTCGCGGTCGTCATCGTGATCGTTCTGCGCTTCGACCTCTCCGGCAATCTGGAGATCGATGCCTGCCTCGATGCAGGCGGACGCTGGGACCGCGCCGCGTCGGCCTGCGATTTCACCCCGCCTCAGGAAGAGACCAGCCGCGGCAGGACAACCGCGCGGTAGGCCCGCTCGATCTCCTCGTCCAGCGCTTCGGGGACAGGCGCGCCCGGCATGTAGAGCTTCACGGCACCCAGGGGAAAGCCGATCAGGCCGAGCCGTGCGATTTCCAGGGGCAGGCCTGTGCGCCGGCAGAAGGCTTCGATCGCCGCCATCACCCCGTCATTGACCGCGGCGAGCTCGGCCTGCAGCGCCTCCGGCGTGTCGTCCGACATCAGCTCGCTGCGCCGGCAGCAGACCAGGATCAGCGCCTTGTCCGGCTCGTCGCGGCAGAAGCGCGGCGTCTCCAGCGCCTCTGCCAGGCCCGGCACCTCGCCGGGCTGGTCGAGGGCTGCGAGAAAACGGGCATGAAATGCGGCCAGCGTGTCCAGCCAGGCCCGCGCCAGCAGTCCCTCGCGCGAACCGAAGCGGTGATAGAGCGAGCCGACCGAGACGCCGGTCTGCTCGACCACGCTCTGCATGCGCACCTCGCCGTCACGCACCAGCATGCGGCCAACCGCCGCAAACACATCATCGTCGGAGAATGTTGACCGCCGGCCCATATTAGAACATTATTTCTAGAATAAGTTTTCCAATACGAGTCACTATCATGCCCCTCCTGCTCTGGCTAGCGGCCGCGATGGCCCTGTTCACCACACTGGTTCACACATTCGCGGGCGGCCGGGAAGTCGCGCGGCCGCTGCTCGACAGCGACGCCCTGCCGCCGGCTTCGAAATGGCTGAACTATTATTGCTGGCACATCACCACCATCCTGCTCGCCTTCATGGCCGCAGGCTATGCTCTCGCCGCCTGGGATGCGGGTTACCGGCCGATCGCGCTTTTCCTGACGCCGCTATGCGCCGCGCTGAGCGTGCTGAGTGCGGCTGTCGCGATGAAGGGCGGCATCGCGCCGCTCAAACTGCCCTCGACCAGCCTGTTCGCCGCCACGGCTGCGCTCGGCGCGGCCGGACTGGCGCTCTAGCGGGAGACATAAACAATGCTTCTGATCGCCGCCGCCCTGACCGTGCTGATCGGCCTCTATCACTCCATCGCCGGCGAGCAGCGCCTCATCCGGCCGCTGCTGACGATGGACACCCTGCCCCGCCTGCGCGGCAGTACGGACTTCACACGGGCGCTGATCCGCACGGCCTGGCATATCACCACCCTCGCCTGGTTCGGACTGGCCGGTATCCTCGTTGTGATGGACGGGCAGACCGGCGCCGGACGGACCACCATTCTCGGCATTGTTGCGGCGGTGTTTGCTGTCAGCGGCGCGGCGGCCCTGTTCTTCGGACGCGGGCGGCACCCGGCCTGGCTGGCCTTCCTGCCGATCGCCGGCCTGTCGGCCTTCGCCGCTTTTCAGGGCTAAGCCGGACCCCAAGAGAAAGGGCGCAGCCGGCCGGCCGCGCCCTTCTTCGTTCCAGTCTGGCCGGTCTGGCGAAACGCTTACGCCAAGCGCTCGACAGCCACAGCCGTGGCTTCACCACCGCCGATGCACAGCGAGGCAACGCCCTTCGTCTTGCCGGCCTTTTCCAGGGCCGCCAGCAGCGTCACCATGATGCGGGCACCGGAGGCGCCGATCGGGTGACCCAGGGCGCAGGCGCCGCCATTGACGTTGATGATGTCGTGGGAAATGCCCAGCTCTTTCATCGCGATCATCGGCACGACGGCGAAGGCCTCGTTGATCTCCCACAGATCGACATCCTCGATCTGCCAGCCGGCCCGCTCGACGACCTTGCGCATGGCAGGCACCGGCGCGGTGGTGAAATAGGCCGGCTCGTGGGCGTGTGCCGCCGTCGCGACGATCTTCGCGATCGGCTTGATACCGCGGCGCTCGGCTTCGGACTGGCGCATCATCACCAAGGCTGCCGCACCGTCGGAGATGGCCGACGCATTGGCCGCCGTGACCGTACCGTCCTTGGAGAAGGCCGGACGCAGGGACGGAATCTTCTCCGGCATCGCCTTGCGCGGCAGCTCGTCGGTATCGACCGTCACATCGCCCTTACGGGTCTGGATTGTCACCGGCGTGATCTCGCGCTTGAAGTCGCCTTCCTTGGTTGCGCGCTGGGCACGGGCCAGGGTTTCCAGGGCGTAGGCATCCTGCTGCTCGCGGGTGAACTGGTGTTCTTCCGCGATCATGTCGGCATAGACGCCCATCGGCTTTTTCTCGTAGGCGTCCTCGAGACCGTCCTGGGCCATGTGGTCCTTGATCGTGTCATGGCCGTATTTGAAGCCTGCGCGATGCGTGGGCAGCATGTGCGGCGCGTTGGTCATCGACTCCATGCCGCCGGCGATGATGATCTCGGCATCGCCCGAGGCAATCGCCGCGCGGCCCATGATCGCCGCCTGCATGCCCGAACCGCACATCTTGTTCAGCGTGGTCGCCTCGACGGATTTGGGCAGGCCGGCCTTGATCGCGGCCTGGCGGCCCGGCGCCTGGCCCTGGCCGGCCATCAGCACATTGCCCATCAGGATCTGGTCGACATCGTCGCCGGCGAGACCGGCCTCTTCCATCGCCGCCTTGACGGCAATCGCACCGAGTTCGTTCGCCGAAAGCGGCGCCAGCTCACCCAGCAGGCCGCCCATCGGGGTGCGGGCCATGCCGACGATGACAATGGGATCGTCGCTAGCACTCATTTCGTGTCTCCTCAGGGGTTGGTTTCGTCTCTAGTCTGGCGCGCATGATCGAAAGATGCGGCACAGCGTCAAGCATTTTCGCAGATGCAACATCCGCGGTCCGGACCTGGCCGCGATTGTCCGAATGGGGACAATCCCTTCTGCTGTTTGGCGTTTTCGCGCTCATCGCTGCCTATTTGGGGCAACATGAATCACTGTTCAAGTTTTCCCTGACCGATGAATGGCGGCCATTCATCGTCGTCGCCGTGATCGCAATCCTCGTTCCGTCACTCGCCGAAGAGATGGTCTTCCGGGTCCTGCTCGGCGGCCGGACCGGCTGGCTGAGAGCCGGAATTGCCATCGCCGCTTTCGTGCTCTGGCACCCCGTGCAGGTCTGGCTCGGCCTGCCGATGGCCCAGCCGGTGTTTCTCGAGCCGGCCTTCCTGGCGATCGTGGCGCTGCTGGGACTGGTGTGTACGGTGGCCTATCGGACCAGCGGCGCGATCTGGCCACCCGTCGCTATTCATTGGGGTACGGTGGTTTTGTGGAAAGCTGTGGCGGCCGGGTGAGACGCAGCCATTCATGGTTCTCTTGCCGAGGTTTCACTTGCCGTGGGCCGGTAACCTGGTCGCCACTGCGACGGGTGATGTAGTGCTGGATAGCTTCGAGATCGTCAATCGCGCCGGAAAGCAGCTCCAGGCGAAACACCTCAGAAGCCTTCGGCCTTCATGCGTTCCGCTACGGCGTCGAGATGCGCCTCGACATCCTCGATCGTGTGACTGCCGCCGCGCTCGATCGATGCGTTGAGTTTGTCCCGCAACTCCGCCAGCCGCGCCTCGACCAGCCGCAGCCCGTCCTCGATCACCTCGGCTTCGGTCTTGTAACGGCCCTGTTCGACCTGCTCTTTGACGAAGATCTGCCAGCGCTTGTCGAGCGAAATGGGCATGGGACGCCTCCTTGAGGTTGCAATTCTAGCACGAATGCGTAGGCAATGCTCCGGTTTTGTTCCACACACAATTCCCAATGAGAACCTGTCATTCGGATAGTGCGTGCAACACACCCCGCCATTGAACTCTTGTCAGCCAGCGGGCCTCAGTCTTTCAATCCGGTCAAGGGCGCCTCTGGCGCCGCATCGCGGTTTCACCCTTGACCGGATTGAAAGACTGAGGCGGGATCCCGGCAAGAGATCAATGGGCCAGTCTGAAGACCGGACGCAGCGACGATGGAGAGAAATTTTGGGGTATCCGTCGCTCTTTGAAGACATCCAAGCAAAATTGGAAAGCTGCAAAGGTTATTTGGGCGGAGAGATTGAACATCTCAGCTCAAACGCGGACGACTTCTCGGCAGGCCTGCACCAAGAACGCTCAAGAGTAAACTTGGAGACCAGCACTCGACTTCTGTTTGAAGTTCAGCAACTTCTGACAGACCCAAGCCTAAATTTTGAAGACGCATGCGAATTTGCATCGCTAAAAAAAGCGCTTGTTCACTCTTGTGAAGAAAATGCGACGTTGAGGACGAAAATCGACCAGCAATCAATCGAAATCAAGCGGTTAAAAGATCAAACCGACGACCTCAGGAAGCGGAACGAAGAATTGATTAGAGCCAACAAGAATGCTGAAGGTCGCAACGACAAACTCAGGAGAGAAAAAAGGCTGGCAAAGCGCAAAAAGCGCTAGCAATCACCCGATTAGCCGCACTCCGCCGGACCCGCCCTTCCCGCTGGTGCTGGCGATCCAGCCGCCGCCCAACACGCGGTCCTCGTCGTCCGGCGAGTAGAAGACGCAGGCCTGGCCCGGGGCGACGCCTTCCTCGCCCTCGGCGAGAACCACACCGATCCGGTCGCCCTCGACCGACAGCGCGGCGGGAACCGGCGGCCGCGTCGAGCGCACCTTCACACGCACGGGCGCGCCGTCCGACAGGGCGTCATCGCCCAGCCAGTTGATCTCCTTCAGGCCGATCGTGTCGACTTCCAGCGCCTCGCGCGGGCCGACGATCACCTGGGCCGTTTCGGCGTCCAGGCGCACGACATAGAGCGGGTCGCCCAGGGCGATATTCAGCCCGCGGCGCTGGCCGACCGTATAGCGGATCACCCCGTCATGCGTGCCCAGCACACGCCCGTCGACATGCACGATCTCGCCCGGACGCGAGGCGCCGGGACGCACTTTCTCGACAATGTCGACATAGCGGCCCTGGGGCACAAAGCAGATGTCCTGGCTGTCCGGCTTGTCGGCGACGATCAGGCCGAAGGCCTCGGCCAGCCGGCGCGTCTGGTCCTTGTTCAGATGGCCCAGCGGGAAGCGCAGGAAGTCCAGCTGCTCGTGCGTGGTCGCGAACAGGAAGTAGGACTGGTCCTTGCCGGCATCGGCAGCCCGGCGCAGCTCCGGCCCGTTCGGGCCGGCCACGCGCTGGATGTAATGCCCGGTCGCCATGCAGGCCGCACCCAGCTGGCGCGCCGTGTCCAGGAGATCGGCAAACTTGACCGTCTGGTTGCAGCGCACGCAGGGAATGGGCGTGTAGCCGGCCAGATAGTTATCGGCGAATTCCTCGATCACCGCCTCGCGGAACCGGCTTTCATAGTCGAGGACATAATGCGGAAAGCCGCAGGCCTCCGCGACGCGCCTGGCGTCGTAGATGTCCTGACCGGCACAGCACGCGCCCTTCTTCTGGATCGCAGCGCCATGATCATAGAGCTGCAGCGTCACGCCGACCACGTCATAGCCGGCGCGGTGCAGCACGGCCGCCGTGACGGAACTGTCGACGCCGCCGGACATGGCCACCACGACGCGGTGGTCTGCCGGGTTGCCGCCCAGCCCCAGCGGATCGCCGGACAGGTTGAATTCGGAAAGAAGTGCATCGGCGCGCGCCAGGGCGTCGCCGGAAACCAGCGTGGTCATTCTTGCGCCTCCAACGGGGTCAAGGCCCGGAGCAAACGGTTATCGATGGCGCGCTGTTTACCTCAGATAGTTCAGCAGCGAAACCTGGTTCAGCGAGGAGAAGGTCGCGGCCGAGACCTGCACCGCCGTCTGGGCCTGCTGGAAACGGGTCGCGGCCTCGGCCATGTCGGCGTCCTCGATGTCGGAAATCATCAGGGTGATGAAGTCCTGGCGCTCGACATGATTGGTCTTCAGGTTTTCCACATGCGCCTGCCGCGTGCCGTTCTCGCCGACGCGGGCATGCAGATTGTCCAGCGCAGACACGACATTCTGGATCTCGGTCTGCAGGAAGGCTTCCTGCGCCGCGGAAAGCGGGCTGGCGAAGGGACCGTTCGGGCCGGCGTCGAAATCGGCGATCCGCTTGAAGGATGCCATCACATCGCCGCCGACATCGCTGGCCAGCATACCCACCTCGATCGAATAATTCTGGTCGAGCTGGACCTGCGGCTTGCGGTCATTGTTCTGGAAGGCCTCGTCGGCACTGGCCATGGGCACGAGGTCGGACAGGTCCGAAATCCCCACCGACGGCACATCGGTGCGCGTGCCGCTGAACAGATAGGTGCCGGCATGCTGCGTATTGAGCGCGTTGGTGACCTCGTAGAAGGCCTCGCGCGTCTGCTGCATGATGTAGTCACCTTCCTTGGTGGTGATCGCAAGGCGCAGGCTGTTGGCGGCGTCGGCGATATGCTCCAGCGCCGTATCCTGGGCAGCCAGGCGCGTCTCGGTGCGCGTCGCGGCTTCCTCATAGCTCTTGGCCTGGGTTTCCTCATAGCTCTTGGCCTGGGTTTCCGCGGCGCGGGCGGCCGACAGCATCTCGGCCTGGTAGCCGACGCCCTTGAGATCATGAACCAGCTTGCCGGTCGTCAGCTGTTGCTGCGCCTCGAACATCTGCTTCTGGGCCTTCATCAGGTCCATCAGCGCCGACTGGTTGGCGGCATAGGTGGAAATCCGCGTCATGGGTTCAAAACCTCCTAGACGATATTCAGAAGAATATCGGTCATTTCCTTGGCGGCCTGCAGCATGCGGGCCGATGCGTTGTAGGACGTCTGGAAGCGCGTCATCGCGGCGAGTTCCTCGTCGAGATTGACCCCTTCCACATCGGTACGTTTCTGGGCCGCGGTCTCACGCAGCACGGCGGCCGATCCGGCGACACTCTCGGCGCGCGAGGCGCGCGAGCCGACCGCGCCGGCCATGCGGGAGGCATAATCCTGCAGGCTCACCGTCGTGCGGTTCAGCGAACCGGCCGCATCGAAGCTGCGGGGATTGGTCAGGGCGCCCTGCAGGGCAATACCGCCGCGATTGTCGCCGGCCGTCACGACGACATCGCCGACAACCGTCGCACCATCGATATCCAGCTGGGCCAGCGCCAGCCGAGAGGCATTCGACCGGATCGCCGGATCGACCTCGAAGCTCTCCGAACGCCCGGCACGGGCTTCCAGGCCGACGCCGAAGATTTCCGAGAAGGCGAGGCCGGAACCCGGCCGCGACGTGTTGTCGCCGGTCAGGTTGACGTCGAAAGCCTCATAACCGGCATTCGGCGTCGAGGTCAGCTCGCCATTGGCGTCGAGACTGAAGGTGACATAACGGCCGACACCCGTCGTGGTGTTGTTCAGCGCCGTGATGACATCGTTGAAGCTCTGGCCGGCGACCATCGGGATGTCGACCGTCGTGACCCGGTCACCCGCCGCCGTCTTCACTTCAAAACTGATCGTGGAGCCGCCGGCAAAGCCGTGCAGTTCGGCACCGGTCATGCCGGTTTCGAAAAAGCCGGGCTCGTTCGACCGCACGACATCGTTGAGACCGAAGAAGTGCGCAAAGCCGCGCCCGCCCCGGTCGCTGGGATTGGCGTCATCCTGCAGGGTAGCGATGCCGTTGGCCGCCGCATCCGCGGCAATCGTCAGCTGGCCGTTGGCAAAACTGGCGGACCCGACACCGCCCAGCGCCGTGTCGATCGCCGTGGTCAGGCTGGCCACCGTCGTGCCGATCGCGGCGGCGGGTCCGCCATCGACCGACAGCGTGCCGGCGTCGAAATCGATATCGACGCGCCGCACCAGCGTGCCGGTATTGTCCGTCACGGCCAGCGTGGTCGCGCCCGTGAAATTGTGCAGGTCCGTGCCTTCCAGGCCGGTATTCCGGCCGCTCAGCGTCTGCGGCGGCGGATAGGCAGTGGCATTGTTGTGCGCCGCGTTCAGCGCGTCGGCCGCCCCGGAGGTCAGCTCTGCCAGCTCTTCGGCCATGGCGGGCAATTCCTTGTCGCGCATGTCGATAAGCGCGCGCAGCTCGCCGCTGGTGATATGGCTGTCCAGCTGCTGCGCCGTACCGCCATTGGGCGGCTGGACGAAAATGTTGCCGTAATCGATGCCATAGGCACCCGTGCCACCGGCATCATAGCTCAGCCTGGCCGGGTAGTTGTCGAGCAGCAGCACGCCATCGCCGGTACGCACGACAACCCGTCCATCGGGCTGGTAGTCCGAGCGCACGTCCATGTATTGCGACAGCTCGTCAAGCAGTTCGGACTGGCGGTTTTCTGCCCCGGATGTATCGCCGCCCGTGGTGGCAAGGCTCTGGACACTGGAGTTGAGCTCGTAGAGCTCGTTGATGATCTCGTTGACCCGCGTGACATTGGCATTGATCTTCGAGTCCGACTCCAGACGGTAATTCCGGATCTCGCCGGACAGGCGCTTGGCCTCGTCGAAGAAGGATTGCAGGTCGGAAGCCGCCGACAGGCGCGCCACAGCCAGGGTGGGGTCCACACTTGCCTGCGACAGGCCGGAGAAGGCCGCATTCATGCGCGAAAACAGTGAGCCGGCATCGTCCAGCTTGCCGAACTGTGCCTGCACCCGGTCCAGCATGTTGGCGCTCAGCTCGGCCGCGCCGGCATCGCTGATCGCCCGCAGTGATGCGACCTGGAGGTGGCGGTCGACGATCCGGTGGATGCCGACCACTTCGACGCCCATCGCCACGCCGCCGACATTGCGCGCCTGCAGCAGCGCTTCCGTGCGGGCATAGCCGGGCGTGTTGACATTGGCGACATTGTTGGAGGTGGCGCGCAGGCCGGCCTGGCTGGCCGAGAGGCCCGACAGCGCGTTTCCGAGAATTCCGTTCAGCGACATGTTCCGCTCCCTGCACGCAGGCCGATCCGGTGGGCCGGGCGGTCAATTCTGCCGCCGGCACGGCAAGCCTTGCCGGGTCGCCGAAGGCGGCGCGCACCGTGTTCAAGCCAAGCTGCCATCACGTAACCCATTGCGATATTTCGACCTTTGCGCATTCGATCCATTCGGCGGCCATCCGCGAGACGGATCGGCCTGTCCCTGACGTCGCAAGGGGCGGGCCAGTTTTTCGATGACCGCACCGGCGCCTGTCCGGCGCCCGGGAAACCGGGCCGGGAGAACAGGAACGCGCCCGCGCGCGAGGCCGGGCGGGTGCGTGAGGCGCAGACCGGCAGCTTCGGCCCACCACCGGGAAAGTTTCGCCGGGCAGAAGCGGATCGAGCGACCGGTTACCGGGAAATTAATACGTATTTTCTGATGGTTAGACTAAATCGAAACTGGCACGCCCCTTGCGACCGGATCGGCAAGCCAGGCGCGGATGGCGCCGCAAGAACAAGATGGACCGGACATGCAATCGGGTTTTCCCACTGCCAACCTCCCCCGGAGCGCCGACACGGCGGCCGCCGCCGATCGCCCCGGCGCGACCGGCCGGCCGTCCGGCGATGCAGGCCGCCGTCATGACGATACGGACAGCGCCCGCGAGAGTGCTTTCTCCGACATGGTCGAGACCGCGCGCAGCACGGAAGAGACCCCGGTCCGCAAACCGGCCGGCCAGGCCAAGACCGGTGAACGCGCCATTCCCGGCGACACCGCCAATGCCGGCAATGCCGGCAATGCACCTGCCGCGGGCCAGCCCGCTCCGGCAACCGGAAGCGACGCTGAAAGTGCGGACGCAGCAGCGGCCGGCCAGAAACCGGTCCAGGCCAAATCCGCCGAAACGGACAAACCAGCCTCCTCCCAGCCGGCTGCACAACAAGCCGCCGCTCAACCCAATACCCAGATGAATGCCCAGGTGAACGCCCAGGCGGCTTCAACGCCGGTCGCCGGCGCTGCACCCGCAGCAGCATCGTCTGGCAACACGACTGAGCCCGCTCCGGCCGCAAACAGCGCCGCGCAATCACCGGACAGCGCGACAGCCGCGGCTACCCGCGCTGCCGGCGCATCGGCGAACGCGCAGGACGGCGCTACCGCCAGATCAACGGCCACAGCTCCGGCGCAGAACACCGGCCAGGCGACCGCCTCCACCGCTGCCAACCCGGCATCGAATAGCACGCCGGGATCGCAGAGCGGCGCTACGGCGTCGGATCTCGCGCCCGAACCTGCTAAGCAGGCCGCCGCCGCCAAGACCGCGGACACAGGCGTTGCCGGCAAGACCGCCAACACGGCTTCGCCGGCTCCGTCCGCACCGGATGCATCCGGCGCCACGCCGGGCAAACCGGCCCAGACCGCCAATGCGGCCGCGCAAGCAGCTGCCCAGCCGGCTGCCACGTCTCCGGCTGCATCGGAAGGTGCCGCGGCGTCATCAGGCACAGCCAAACCTTCGGTCATGCAGGCCGGCGCTCAAACCCAGGCCGCCACGGCCGGGGCCACTACAGCCGCCGCCACAGCTGCCACGGCCAATGCAATGCCGCAGCAGCAAACCGGACAGGCACCGGCCCCGCTGCGCGAAACATCGCACCGTCCCGCGATCCTGGAAACCGGCGGTAGCGCGGCATCCGCCAAATCGTCCAGCGGCAAGTCCGCGGCGCCGGCCGGCCAGGGCGTTTCGACGACGCCAACCGGACAGGGCTCTGTCCAGTCAAATGCGACAGCGGAGGGCAGCAATATTACTTCTATGTCACCGCAACGTGACCCGAATACACCCGCTATGTCACCGCTGATGCAGGCACTTGCACAGCCTGCCGGAAACGCTGACCCGGCGCCGGTCCAGCCGCTCGAGATCGACCCCGACGCCGCGCAGTCCGATGCCGAGATCCAGCTCAACCGGACCGGCGATGTCCGCGCCCCCGCCGACCGTGCCGGCGCCAACCTGCCGCGCTTTGCGCCACACACGGCCCAGCACCTGGCCGGACAGATCACGCGCCAGTTCAACAATGGCCAGCGGGTGTTCGATATCCGTCTCGACCCGGCCGAGCTCGGCAAGGTGGATGTGCGCCTCGAACTGCGGGCCGACAATCGCGTTCACGCCGTTCTATCCGCGGAACGTCCTGAAACGCTTGCGGAACTGCAACGCGCCGCGCGGGATCTGGAACGCAGCCTCAATGAGGCAGGACTGGAGCTGGCCGACGAGGGCCTGACCTTCCAGATGCGTGACGAAGGCGGCGACACATCCGGGTCTGAACGTGATCCGTCTGCGACCACCATGCCGATCTTTGCCGAGGGCGGCGAGATCGGGCTGACCGACGAGGCCGCTGCGCCGATCGTTCAGCAATCGAAATACGGTTTCCTGCTGTCACGCCGGAGCGGCGTGGACATGCGGGTGTAAGGGAGACGGAAGAATGACCGAAGTCACGAGTGCGACCCAGGCAAGCCCGTCGCTCGTCAATTCGCAGACCGGCCTCGCCGACAATTTCGAGATGTTCCTCACCCTGCTCACCGAGCAGATGAAGAACCAGGACCCGCTGAATCCGCTGGATTCAACCCAGTTCGTGAACCAGCTGGTCGACTTCTCGAGCGTGGAACAGCAGATCGCCCAGAACCAGAATCTGGAGAGCCTGCTGATCCTGCAGTCGGCCGCCGCCCAGGCGAACTCGGTCGGCTATATCGGCCGGGTTGCAATGGCCGACACACCGATGGCCTACATGGAGAACGGCAGCGCCAACTGGGAGTACATCCTGCCCGACGACGCCGAGTCCGTGACGCTTGTGATCAAGCAGGGCGAACGTATCGTTGCCCGTTCGTCCGGCGAGGAAACTGCCGGGTCCCTCGAGTTCGAGTGGGACGGCAAGAGCGAAAACGGTGCCGACCTGGAGGATGGCGTCTACACGCTGGACGTGATTGCCACGAATGCCGATGGCGAGAGCATCACCGCCGAAATCCGCGCCTCGGGCCGGGTGACGGGCGTCGACATGTCCGGCAGCGAAGTGATTGTCCAGATGGGCAATATCAGCGTCCCGCTATCCTCCATCCTCGCCGTTCGCGAAGACGGGTCGGAGACTGTCGACGACATAATCTGACCAGGCAGAACATGACAGAGCAGGCCCGCCGGCCTGACGGGCCGCCAGAAGGCAGCCCCAACCAACGCAGCAGAAAGCTCCAAACAAGACCCAAGAACGCATGGAGCATGCACTATGAGCATCAATTCCGCGCTTTTGGCCGGCGCTTCCGGCCTGATTGCCAATTCGAGCGCGCTGGCCGCGATCTCGGACAACATCTCCAACGTCAACACGATCGGCTACAAGCGCGCCAACTCCGTGTTCACGCCGCTTTATGACGGCGGCGGCAATTCTGCCAGCTCGCGCTATACGGCAGCTGGCGTGAATTCGGTTGCACGTCTGGCGATTTCCGAAGGTGGCCTGCTGCAGCCCGGCACGACCAGCACTGACCTGGCCATCGCCGGCCGCGGCTTCTTCGTGGTGCGAGAAACCCCGAATGCCGACTCGAACGATACGGTTGCGTTTACCCGATCTGGCCGCTTCTTGCCGGACGAAAATGGTTATCTGAAGAATGATGCCGGCATGTATCTGGCTGGCTGGCCCGTCGCATCAGATGGCTCGGTGACAGCCAACCCGTCTGATCTGAACAATCTGGAGACAATCAACCTGTCATCCATCGGGGGCGCCGCTGAAGCATCGACGACGATGTCATTCAACGCCAACCTCTACCAGCGTCAGGCAATATCGGCGGATGAGGCGACTTACGACCCGACCGTCAGTGCCAACAACATGGCATCGGGCAATGTCACACCTGATTTCCAGCGCTCCATCCCCTTCTACGACAGTGTCGGCGGTGTGCGAACGCTGACCATCTCAATGCTGAAGAGCTCGACCACGAATGAATGGCATGCCGAAGTTCACATGTCGCCAGCATCCGACGTGACGACCGGCGCCGGCCTGGTTGATGGGCAATTGCTGACGGGCACGGTGGCCTTTGACGAGAACGGCCGCCTTGACACGGCCAACACCACGCTGCCGACGTCTCTGGACTTCCTCGCCTCCAGCAATGCGGCACCTCTCGGGGCAAACCAGTTCCAGTGGGCGAACGCGACCGGTATCGACGCCCAGTCCATTTCTCTGGACTTCGGCGGCGCGAACTCGGCCGGCGGCTTCACCCAGTATGACAGCCCGTCCAATCTGGGTTCGACAAATGTGAACGGCTCGGCATTCGGCAACTTTGCCAGCGTCGATGTGGATGAGGACGGCTTCGTCTTTGCCAAGTTCACAAACGGCATTGTCCGCAAGATCTACCAGATCCCGGTCGCGACCTTCACGAACCCGGATGGACTGGAAGCCCAGGCGGGCGGCACATTTACCGTCACTCCCGAGTCCGGCGCCTACACCCTGACGCGTCCGGGTCTGGGAACGGCCGGCAATATCGCCTCCTCGACGCTGGAAAGCTCGAATGTCGATCTGGCGACAGAGTTCACCAGCCTGATCACGACGCAGCGCGCTTATTCAGCATCGTCGAAGATCATTACCACGGCTGACGAGATGCTGGACGAGGCGATCCGGATGAAGCGCTAGGGTCGGCACTGATCCTTGGACTGGTCTGAAGGGGGCGCCTCGGGCGTCCCCTTCTTTTTTTGCCGCCTGCGGGGCATGTCGCGGGCTCCCAATTCGACACAAATTCTATCGAGTGCCTTAAACACAAATTTACCCAGCGGTTTAGGTGGATGTTAAAGGCCGCTGTGTAGGGTGACCCTACAAACAAGAACAACGGGGGTCGGACATGCAGCCGCGCCTTAAAAAAGAAAATTATGTCATTGGACCGGATGGTAGCCCTCTCACCCTGGCGGACCTGCCCAAGCCGAGCACCCAGCGCTGGGTTGTTCGTCGCAAGGCTGAAGTCGTCGCGGCCGTGAGAGGTGGCCTGCTTTCGCTCGAGGACGCATGTGCACGCTATTCGCTGACGGTCGAGGAATTCCTGGGCTGGCAGCGCTCCATCGACAAGCACGGACTGGCCGGGCTGCGCACGACGCGCCTGCAACAGTATCGCTAGTTGTCCCCCCTTTAACTAGCGTTTCCGAACGGCGGCCCTTCCCCCGGGTCGCCGTTCAACATGTCAATTGCACATCGTGATTGTGTGCTCTGCCTGGTCTCGACGGGCAGAGTGCATTTCCTATTAAGCGTCATTAAACCCTCGTTTACGAGACCGGTAGGAAAATTCTGCCCAGTGCTTCGCTGATGAAGCAGGGACGCAAGGCAGGATTCTCCGTGAACGCTCTACTCGACCAGTTCAAGGCTTTTGGTGCCGGACGCCTGACCGCCATCTTCGGTCTCGCCGTGGGTGTGGCCGCTGCGCTCGTCTATTTTTCCGGCGCCGTCGGCGGTGGCAGCCAGTCGCTCCTGTATTCGGGTCTCGATCCGGCGGAAGCGGCCTCCACCAGCCAGCTGCTCGACCAGGCAAACATCGCCTATGAAATCCGCGAAGGCGGCACCGCCATCTATGTCGACACGGCCCAGGTTGACGAAGCCCGTGTGCGGGTCGCGTCCTCCGGCCCCCTGTCCGGCGCCTCGGTCGGCTACGAGATTTTCGACCGCCAGGACAATTTCGGCCAGACCAGCTTCGTCCAGAACCTGAACGCCAAGCGCGCACTGGAAGGCGAGCTGGCACGCACGATCCAGTCCATGGCCTTTGTCGACAGCGCGCGGGTACACCTGAACCTGCCGGAACGCCGCCTGTTTGCCCGCGACCAGCAAGAGCCGACGGCCGCCGTCACAGTCTCTACCGGTCAGCGCCTGAACGCCGAACAGATTCGCGTGATTCGCAATATCGTTGCCTCCGGTGCCGGTCTGGAACCGGGCCGGGTCGCCCTGGCCGACGATCGCGGACGCCAGCTGGCCGGCACGGTCGACGGAGAGAATGCCGGTGCCGTCCTGATGGATGAGCGCCGCGGCGAGGTCGAAGCCGACCTGCGCCGCAACATCCTGGACATTGTCGAGGGTGTTGTCGGCTCCGGCGCTGCACGCGTCCAGGTCACCGCCGAGTTGAACCGCCAGAGCGTGACTCAAAGCTCTGAAACCTACGACCCGGAAGGTTCGGTCCTGTTGTCACGTGAGCGTTCAGAAGACGTCTCCAGCGATCGCGAAGGATCCGGCAACCGCGTCTCGGCCTCCGAAAACCTGCCCAACGGCGCCAATGGCGAGACCGAAGGTGCCAGCAATATCGCCAACCGCGAAACCTCCAACGAGACGGTCAACTACGCTCTCTCCAGCACCACGCGGACCGAAGTCGTCGAAGCCGGCGCCGTCGAGCGCCTGTCTGTCGCCGTTGCCGTCGACGGTATCGTTGAAGTGCAGGAAGACGGCACCACGGTTTGGCGCGAACGCCCGCAGGCCCAGATCGAGCAGATCGAAGCCCTTGTTCGCTCGGCCATGGGTTTCAGCGACGATCGGGGCGATACCCTGACGGTTCGCCAGATCGAATTCGCCCGGGCCGACCCGCTGTTGGGCACCCCTGCAAGCAGCCCGCTGTCCCTGTCAAAAGCCGACATCATGCGAGTTGCGGAAATCATCGTCCTGTTCGTGACGGCCCTGCTGATCATCTTCCTGGTTGCGCGGCCCCTGGTCAAAGGCGCCAGCGGCGTGGCAATGCCGCAGGGTCTGGCCCTGGCTGCAGCCGGCGCCGACGCCGGACCGGTGCCAATGGCGCTGCCGGCCCAGGGCGAACGTCCGGCAGCCCTTCCCGCAAGCGGCAGCAACGATTCAATCGATATCGAGAAGATCGACGGCCAGGTGAAGGCGTCCTCGCTGAAGAAGGTCGCCAACATCGTTGAATCCCATCCCGAGGAATCGATCGCGATCCTCCGCTCCTGGCTGCATGAAGGGTGAGCCCGGCCATGTCTGAGAAGAGCGCCATAGAAGATCCCGCCAGACTCACCGGCCCGGAAAAGGCCGCCGTGATGCTGCTGGCGCTCGGCGACGAGGGCGAGTCGATCTGGCAACACCTCGACGAGGAGGAAATCCGCGAGGTTTCCCAGGCGATGTCCAATCTGGGCACCGTCACCTCAAGTGCCGTGGAAAAGCTGATTGTCGACTTCGTCGGCCAGATGTCCTCCACCGGCTCGCTGATGGGCTCGTTCGAGGCCACCCAGCGGCTGCTCACCTCCTTCCTGCCCGGCGAAAAGGTCGAGGCGATCATGGAAGAGCTGCGTGGTCCGGCTGGCCGGACCATGTGGGACAAGCTGGGCAATGTGAACGAGGTGGTTCTGGCGAACTACCTGAAGAATGAATACCCGCAGACAGTTGCCGTCGTGCTGTCCAAGGTGAAGTCCGAGCACGCCTCGCGCGTTCTCGCGGCCCTGCCGGAAGACTTCGCCCTGGAAGTGGTCACCCGGATGCTGCGCATGGAGCCGGTGCAGCGCGAAATTCTCGACCGGATCGAGGAAACGTTGCGCACCGAATTCATGTCCAACCTCGCCCGCACCTCAAAGCATGACAGTCACGAGATGATGGCGTCGATCTTCAACAATTTCGACCGCCAGACGGAAAACCGCTTCCTGGCTGCCCTCGAAGAACGCAATCGCGAGAGCGCCGAGAAGATCCGTTCGCTGATGTTCGTCTTCGAAGACCTGTCCAAGCTCGACCCGGGCGGCATCCAGACGCTGATGCGCAGCATCGACAAGGACCAGCTGGGCCTGGCGTTGAAAGGCGCGTCCGACAGCCTGCGCGACCTGTTCTTCTCCAACATGTCCGAACGCGCCGCGAAGATCATGCGCGAAGACATGGGGGCGATGGGCCCGGTGCGCCTGAAAGACGTCGACCAGGCGCAGCAGGCCATCGTCTCGGTGGCCAAGGACCTCGCGGCCAAGGGCGAGATCATGCTCGCCGACGGCGGCGCCGACGATGAACTGATCTACTAGGGAGCGGACGAACGATGAATCCTGTCAAATTCGACTTCGATACCGAGTTCGACCGCAATGGCGAAATCCTGCGCGAAGGCGAAAGCTACAAGCGCTTCTTCACGCAGGACGATGTCGACGCAGCACGCATGTGGGGCGTCGAGGAGGGCCGCGAGATGGAGGAAGGCCGCTGCGCCGATGCGCTGCAGGCGATCGCCTCCCAGATGCAGCTGATCCTGTCGCGCCTGACCCATGAATCAGAGGCCCTGCGCCACGAAGCCGCCGGACTGGCTGTCGCTGCCGCCCGCAAGATCGCCGGCGAGGCCCTGTCGGCCTACCCGCTGGAGACCATCGACAGCCTGGCACGCGAAACTGTCCAGGACCTGCGGTCCGAGCCGCGCCTGTCCGTGCGCTGTGCGGCCGAACTCGTCGAGGACCTGTCGGATCGCCTCGAAGCGACCGCCCGCGATGCGGGCTTTGAAGGCGCGATCTCGGTGCGCGGCGACGCCGGCATGCGCGGCGCCGATGTCCGCATGGAATGGGGCGCCGGCGCAGTCCAGCGCAGCGCCGAGGAAATCGAGGCGCGGCTCAATGACGTGGTGGCCCGCTGGCTCGCGGCCGGCCCCGGTGAAGATGACAGCACCGACGGTGTCTCCGGCCAATCGGCCGGCGCGTCTGCTGCTTGAAGGAGGCCAGAATGGCTGACGAAAACAATTTCGACCTGCCCGATCTGGGCAATGATGCGCAGCAGGTGCCGGCAGCGGCACCCGCGCCGAAGGCCGACCAGATGCTGGAAGACGATGCGAAAAACGCCGCCGATCTGGCGCCGGTTTTCGATGTCCCGGTCAACATCTCGGCAGTGCTCGGCAAGGCGCATATCGACGTGAACTCGCTTCTGAAGCTCACCTCCGGATCGGTGGTCGAGCTGGACCGCAAGATCGGCGAAGCGATCGACATCTACGTCAACAACCGGCTGGTGGCCCGCGGCGAAGTCGTCGTGGTCGACGACCGGCTGGGCGTGACCATGACGGAAATCATCAAGGACGGGGACGCGGCCTAGGCCGCCTGAGGACGGAGTAATACCATGCGCATTCTGATAGTTGGCAGCCTCGGCGGACAATTGCACACCGCCACCAAGATCGCCCTGGACTGGGGCGCCAAGGTCTCCCAGGTCGACACGATCGAACAGGCCACCGCGCACCTGCGCGCCGGCCGCGGTGCCGACCTGCTCATGGTCGACCTGTCGCTGGACGTTCAGGCCCTGATCGCCGCCAACGAGGCAGAGCGGATCTCCGTGCCGGTCGTCGCCTGCGGCGTGAATGTCCGTCCGGAAGCCGCCGCGGCCGCGATCCGCGCCGGTGCCAAGGAATTCATTCCGATGCCGCCGGACGCCGACCTGATCGCCGCCGTCCTGCAAGCCATCGCCGATGACGAACGTCCGATGATCGCCCGCGACCCGTCCATGCAGGCCGTCATCCAGCTCGCCGACCGTATCGCCGCCTCCGACGCCTCCGTCCTCATTACGGGTGAAAGCGGCTCCGGCAAGGAAGTGATGGCGCGCTACGTCCACTCCAAGTCCAAGCGCGCTTCGGCCCCCTTCGTCTCCGTCAACTGCGCCGCGATCCCGGAAAATCTCCTGGAATCGGAACTGTTCGGTCACGAGAAAGGCGCCTTCACCGGCGCGATTGCCCGCCGCGTGGGCAAGTTCGAGGAAGCCGATGGCGGCACGCTGCTGCTGGACGAAATCTCGGAGATGGACATCCGCCTGCAGGCCAAGCTGCTGCGCGCCATCCAGGAGCGCGAGATCGACCGGGTCGGCGGCACCAAGCCGGTCAAGGTGAACATCCGCATCCTGGCGACCTCGAACCGCGACCTGCGCAAGGCCGTGGCCGAAGGCATCTTCCGCGAGGACCTGCTGTTCCGCCTCAACGTCGTCAACCTGGCACTGCCGCCACTGCGCGAACGCCCGGCCGACATCCTGGCCCTGGCCGAGCACTTCACCAAGAAGTATGCCACCGCCAATGCGATCGAGGAGCGGCCGATCTCCGAGGCTGCCAAGACACAGCTACTGGCGCGCGAATGGACCGGCAATGTCCGTGAGCTTGAAAACGCCATGCACCGCGCTGTGCTGCTGGCATCCGGCCGCGAGATCACGCCGGATGCGATCCGCATGCCGGACGGTTCGGCCTTCACCGGTTCGGGCAACAGCGTTGCCCGCCAAGCCGCCGATGCCGCGCAATCGGTACAGACCGACATGATCGGCCGCACGGTTGCCGAGGTGGAACAGGACCTGATCCTGAACACGCTCGACCATTGCCTGGGCAACCGGACGCATGCCGCCAACATTCTCGGCATCTCGATCCGCACCCTGCGCAACAAGCTGAAACTCTACTCGGACCAGGGCTTGGACATTCCCGCACCCAACCAGCCCGCAACCGGCGCCTCCGTAGCCTGATTGGACTAGATCGTGGTCGACACCGCAGCAACCGAAACCGCCGCATCCAATGCGGGCGGATTTGATACCCACGCCTTCCTGAACCGCGTCATGCGCGGCGATGTGGCGCTGGCCGTGGGCATTCTCGCCATCCTGGTGATGCTGCTCCTGCCCATGCCCCGCATGCTGCTGGACTTCTCGCTGGCGATCTCCATCTCGGTGTCGGTGCTGGTGCTGATGACCGCGCTCTTCATCAAGAAGCCGCTGGAATTCTCCGCCTTTCCGGCGGTGCTGCTGATCACCACCCTCTTGCGCCTGGGCCTGAACATCGCCTCGACGCGCCTCATCCTGTCGCGCGGCCACGAAGGCACCAACGCCGCCGGCGAGGTCATCGAGGCCTTCGGCGCCTTTGTCATGCAGGGCAATGTCGTCATCGGCGTGATCGTGTTCTCGATCCTGGTGATCGTGAACTTCGTCGTCATCACCAAGGGTTCCGGCCGGATCGCGGAAGTCGCGGCCCGCTTCACCCTCGACGCCATGCCCGGCAAGCAGATGGCCATCGACGCCGATCTGTCGGCCGGCCTGATCAATGAAGACGAGGCGCGCAAGCGGCGCGCCGAGCTGGAAGGCGAAAGCAATTTCTTCGGCGCCATGGACGGTGCCTCGAAATTCGTGCGCGGCGATGCCATGGCCGGCCTGATGATCACGGCGATCAACCTGATCGGCGGCATCATCATCGGTGTCGTGCAGTCGGGCATGTCCTTCCCGGACGCTGCCAGCGCCTACTCCACCCTGACGATCGGCGACGGCCTGGTCTCCCAGATCCCCGCCCTGATCATTTCCGTGGCCGCCGGCCTGCTGGTCTCCAAGGCCGGTGTCGACGGCGAAGCCGACAAGGCCGTGTTCGGCCAGCTGACGGCCAACCCGCAAGGCCTGGGCCTGGTTTCCGGCGTTGCCCTGATGGTCGGCATCCTGCCCGGCATGCCCTTCCTGCCCTTCGCCCTGATGGCGGCCGGTGCCGGCTCCCTGGCCTGGATGAACCGCGATATCGTCGAACGCAAGGCGCGCGAGGAGGAAGAGGCGAAGGCCGGCAAGATTGCCGAAGAGACCGCGGGCAAATCCAGCGGCGACGCGCCGATCGAGGAAAGCCTGGCCATCGACGAGCTGAAGATCGAGCTGGGCTATGGCCTGCTGCCGCTGATCAATGATGTCGACGGCCGCAAGCTGACCGACCAGATCAAGGCACTGCGCCGTTCGCTGGCCGAGGAAATGGGCTTTGTCACGCCGGCGGTCCGCATCGTCGACAACATGGCGCTGGGCAATAACGAGTACACGATCCGCATCAAGGAGCTGGAAGCCGGCCGCGGCGAGCTGCGCCTGCACAAGCTGCTGGTCATGGATCCGGCCGGCCTGCCGATCGACATGCCCGGCGAGCACGTCAAGGAGCCCACTTTCGGCCTGCCCGCGACCTGGATCGACGAAGGCATGCGCGAGGAAGCGACCTTCCGCGGCTATACCATTGTCGAACCGGCCGCCGTCCTGGTGACGCACCTGACCGAACAGCTGCGCGAGAACATGGCAGACCTGCTGTCCTATGCCGAAGTCGAGAAGCTGATCGACAAGCTGTCGAAGGAACACAAGAAGCTGGTCGACGATATCGCGCCGGCACAGATCAGCCGCGCCGGCATCCAGCGCGTCCTGCAGTCGCTGATCCGCGAGCGTGTCTCCATCCGCGACCTGTCCACCATCATGGAAGGCATCGCCGAAGCCAGCGCCACGACCCAGCATCTCGATGCGATCGTCGAACACGTCCGCACGCGTCTGGCCCGGCAGATCTGCCACGCCAACAAGTCCTTCGACGGCAACCTGCCGGTTCTGGCCCTCGGGCCGCAATGGGAACAGGCCTTCATTGAGTCGCTGATCGGCGAAGGGGACCGCAAGCAGCTTGCGCTCGCCCCCTCGAAGCTGCACGACTTCGTCGCTGCGATCAGAAACTCTTTTGAAACCGCATCGGCGCAGGGTCAGGTTCCTGTACTGCTGACGAGCCCGATGATTCGTCCGTATGTGCGCTCCCTGGTGGAACGTTTCCGCCCGCAGACGGTGGTGATGTCGCAGAACGAGATCCACCCCAGCGCACGTCTGAAGACCCTGGGCCATGTCGGCTGACCGGCCGGAACCCCCTTGTGAATTGAACCAACCATGCGCCTGAAAACCTTCTCTGCCCCGTCCCTGACCCAGGCCATGGCCGATGTACGCCGTGAAATGGGTCCGGATGCGGTGATCATCGCGACATCCGACGCGCCCGGCGGCGGTGTGCAGGTGCGGGCCGCGGCCGAGACGGCCTATGTCCGCGAACCGGCCGAACCGGTGCGTGAGCGCGCCGAGCGGCTGCATGCCGAAGCCGAGATCGAGCGCGGCATGCGCGAGGACAGCGATCTGGACCGGGTTATCCGGGCGCTCGGGTTTCACCGTACACCCGGCAGTGCCGCTCAGGCCCTGATCCGCGCCGCCCACGATCTGTCGGACGGTCAGGCCGTCGCCCGCCTCGCCCACGCGATCGAGAGCCGTTACACCTTCCAGCCGCTGCCGGCCGTGCCCGAGCACGCCCTCTTGTTCGCGGGTACGCCGGGTGTCGGCAAGACTTCGGCGCTCGCGAAAACAGCGGCACGCGCGATCACCGCAGGCGCCAAGCCCACCCTGATCTCGTGCGACGGCGAGCGCGCCGGCGCCGACGAACGGCTGCGCGCCCTCGCCAAGCGCATGGGCGCCGAATTCCGCACCGCCGACGACCCGCGTGAAATGATCGATGCAGTCGCCGAAATTGACGGCCCCGTCCTGATCGACAGCCCGGCAGTGAACCCGTTCGAGCTGGACGATCTGGACATGACGCTCGCTTTCGCCGACTCTGCGAGAGCAGAAATCATCTATGTCTTCGATGCCGGGCTGACCCCCGAAGACGCCGAGGATGCCGCATCGCTGTTCGCCTCGATCGGCGCCAGCCGCTGCATCCCGGTCAAGCTCGATACCAGCCGGCGTCTCGGTGCGATCCTGGGCGTCGGCGAAACCGGGCTGGCCTTTGCCCAGATCTCCTCCACCCCCTTCATCGGGGGCGGACTGGCCCCGGCCACGCCGCTGCGGCTGGCCCGGGTTCTCATCGAAGACCGTGACACCCCGTTCGAAGAGGCGGACCAATGAAGCTCGCATCCGCGCCGCAAGACCGCTCCGCAGGCCGCATCCTGGCCATTGCCTCCGGCAAGGGCGGGGTCGGCAAGACCGCGTCCGCAATCGGCATGGCCCACGCCTTCTCGCAGATGGGCGAGCGGGTCCTGCTGGTCGATGGCGATCTGGGCATGGCGAATATCGACGTCCAGCTGGGCCTCCAGCCCGCCGCCGACATCACCAGCGTGCTCAACGGCAAGGTTTCCCTGACCGACGCGGTGGGTCCGGCATTCGGCGGTTCCCGGAAGCGCGGCGGGTTCGATGTGATCTCCGGCCGCTCCGGCTCCGGCGCCCTCGCCAATCTCGCCGGGCCGGGCCTGACCAAGCTGGCCTCCGGCGTCGCCGCACTCGCCCTCTCCTATGATCGCGCCATCCTGGACCTCGCCGCCGGCGCCGACCGCGCGACTGTGCGTCTGGCGCTGACGGCAGACGATGTGGTGATCGTCATCAATGACGAGCCCACCTCGCTGACCGATGCCTACGCCTTCGTGAAAACACTGCGCCTGCACGATGACGGAGCCGCGCCGCTGGTTGTCGTCAACAACGCGCCCGACATGATCACCGCGCGCGAGGCTTTCGGTGCGTTCAAGAAGACCTGCGAGGCCTTCCTCAGCTTTACGCCGACACTGGCCGGTATTGTCCGGCGGGACGTCAACGTGCCCGCAGCAATCCGCAACCAGACCTGCGTATCCGTTCGCGCTCCGGCCTGCGATGCAGCCAAGGACCTGCAGGCACTTGCAGGATCACTCGCGCGCGGCAAAGAAGCGGCCTAAACTGTCTCCCGGACGTAAGCGTAGGGGAGCGCTCGGGGGATGTACGAGACGTTTGGAGACCGGCTGGCCTCCGGCTTTACCGGTTTTGACTGGTGGCTGCTGATTGTCCTGTCGCTGGTGGCGGCACTGATCATGCGCAAATGGCCGCAATGGCCGGCGGCGGCGGCCATTGCCTTCTTCGCCGATGCGGCGGCCCCCTTCTTCTACCGCTGGGCGACCGGCGTTCCGCCTGATTTCGCTTTTGATTTCGCGATTTCCAGACTCGACGAGCGCGGCGGTATCGTCGTCCTGCTCCGTCTCGCCCTGTACATGATCGCCATCGGCGGCATTTTCTGGGTGAAGCGGAAATACGGGCGCAAGTGAACCGCCCCGTACCTTCGCGCACCATTATTCAAATACCCGATAAGCGATATTCGCCTCATCGATTGGCGGAATGCCGTCGCCTGTCCCACCTGTCCCGCAGCCAGCCGCCTGGCCGCCAAGACGAGGGAAATGCGATGAGGACTGCCAAACCGGCCTGACGGCCCCGGCCCCTGCGGGCCGCCCCCCGAAATCGAAACACTGGACAACGGACGCCCGGGCGTCCCGCCGGGTCGTCCTGCGCGACCCCGGCACGAGACCGCATGCGCGAAAGGACCCGAAATGGGCGCTATCAGAAATCGCACGGACATGTTTGCGACGGCTCTCGCCGAAGCCATGATCCGCTGGCGCTGGATTGTCATCCTCGCCACAATCCTGGCTACGGTCGGCTTTGCCATGGGCATGCCGCGCCTGGCCTTCGACACCAATTACCGGGCCTTCTTCTCCGACGAGAATCCGGAACTGGCCGCTTTCGAGAACTTCCAGGCCACCTATACCAAGAATGACAACTTCCTGATCGTTGTCCGTCCGGCGGACGGCAATGTCTTCAGCCAGACAACCCTCGCCGCAGTCGAGGAGATCACCGAAGCGGGCTGGCAGGTTCCCTACGCGATCCGCGTGGATTCCATCACAAACTTCCAGCACACCTGGGCCGACGGCGACAATCTGATTGTCGAGGATCTGGTTCGCGATGCCCATACGCTCAGCGACACCGAATTGTCCGAACGCAGCGCCGTCGCCCTCAATGAGCCGCTTCTGCGCAACCAGCTGATCACCGAGGACGCCAGCGTCACGGCGATCAACATCGTGCTCCAATACCCCGAAGAGAGCGCGATGGAAGTCCCCGAGGCCGTCGCCGTTGTCCGCGCACTGCGCGACCGGATCGAGGCGGACTATCCGGACATCGATATTGCCCTGTCGGGTGTCTCCATGATGAACAACGCCTTCATGGAGTCCGGGATGGGCGACATGGCGAAGCTGATCCCGCTGATGTACCTCGTTCTGCTGGCCATCATGATGGTCGCGATCCGGTCGGTCAGCGGCACCATCGCGACACTGTTCCTGATCCTGTTCTCCTCGATCGTCTCGATGGGGTCGGCCGGCTTCCTCGCGATCGGCCTGACGCCGGTGTCGGCGTCGGCACCGACCATCGTCCTGACACTCGCCATCGCGGACTCGATCCATATTCTCATGTCGATGCGTCAGCGCATGCGCGACGGCCTGCCCAGGCGCGACGCCATCGTGGATGCCGTGCGGATCAACTTCCTGGCCGTCACGATCACCTCGCTGACGACCATCATCGGCTTCATGGCGCTGAACCTGTCCGATGCACCGCCCTTCGGGCATCTCGGCACGATGACAGCGATCGGCATCGCCGCTGCCTGGCTGCTTTCGATCACCTTCCTGCCGGCCATCGTCAGCGTGCTGCCGATGAAAGCGGCGCCGCGCAAACCCGACGGCAAGGATGCGACCGCCCGCATGGGACAGCTGGCCGGCTTCGTCACCCGGCACAGCCGGGGCGTGCTGATCGCGTCGGCAGCCGCCAGCGCGGCACTGATCGCTCTGATCCCGACGATCGAGTTCAACGACCAGTGGGTGAACTATTTCTCGCCCTCGCTTGAGGTCCGGCAGGACAATGACACCGCCCTGGAGGATTTCGGCCTCTATCCGATCGAGTTCTCGGTCCCGGCCGACGGCGCTGGCGGTGTCTCGGACCCGGTGTATCTGGAACGGCTCGACGCCTTCGCCAGCTGGGCCCGGCAGCAGGATGGCGTAACTCACGTCTATTCCATCACCGACATCATGCGGCGCCTGAACCGCAACATGCACGAGGACGATCCGGCCTATTTCCGCATCCCGGAAGACCGCAGCCTCGCCGCGCAGTATCTGCTGCTCTACGAACTCTCCCTGCCCTACGGCCTGGATCTCAACGACCGCATCAATATCGACAAGTCGGCCACCCGCATGACGGTGACGCTGGATAATGTCACGACGCAGGAGACCAAGGACTTCCTCGACGCGGCCGAAGCCTGGCTCGCCGAGAACACGCCGGACTACATGCATACGTCCGCAACCGGCGCGCAGGTGATGTTCGCCTATGTCGCCGAGCGGAACGTCAACTCGATGATCTCGGGCAATATCATCGCCATTCTGGCCATCGGCCTGGTCATGGTGATGGCGCTGCGTTCCTTCCGCCTCGGCCTGCTGAGCCTGATCCCCAACACACTGCCCATTCTCACGACGTTCGGGACCTGGGCACTGCTGGTGGGCACGGTGGGCTTCTCGGTTGCCGCGGTCGGTGCGGTCTCGCTCGGCATCGTCGTCGACGACACCGTCCACTTCCTCACCAAATACCGGCGGGCCCGCATGGAGCGCGGCGCCTCGACTGCCGAGGCCATCCGCTACGCCTTCGAGACCGTCGGCATGGCGGTGGTGATCAACACCATCATCCTGGCCGCCGGCTTCGCCGTGCTCGCCATGTCCACCTTCAAGCTCAATGCCGACATGGGACTCCTGACCGCCCTGGCGATCGTCTTCGCCCTGGTGCTCGATTTCCTGCTCCTGCCGGCCCTGCTGGTCGAGCTGTCCAAGCTGACCGCCCCCAAGCCCCAATCCGGAGAAAAGTCCAATGAAGACCGTGACTACCAACCTGTGGCGTAACGCCCTTCTGGCGACGGCGGCCTTCGCCGCCATCGCCACCCCTTCCGCGATCGCGCAGGATATCGGCCTGCCCGACTGGGTCGACAGTGACAGCGAGCGCCAGGGTTATGAAATCGCCATGCGTTCGGACAATTCCGACAATGGCTTCGGCGACAGCCGTGTGGAGGCCCGCATGGTGCTGCGCAATGCCGCTGGCCAGGAAACCAGCCGCGAGCTGAGCTTCCAGACGCTGGAGCGTGCGGACAATACGGTCGGCGACAAGTCGGTCGTCGTGTTCCACACGCCGGCGGATGTGGAGGGAACGGCGCTTCTCTCGCACGCCCGCATTCTCGAACCGGACGATCAGTGGCTCTACCTGCCGGCCCTGGCACGCGTGCGCCGCATCTCCTCGGCCAACAAGTCCGGCCCGTTTGTCGGGTCCGAGTTCGCATTCGAGGACTTCACGGCGGTCGAGCTGAACAAGTATGAGCACAATTACGTCTCGTCCGGTGATGTCGAGATCGGCGGCGAGACGATGACGGTTGATATTGTCGAGCGTTTCCCGCGCTACGAGAATTCCGGCTATTCGCGCCAGGTCTCCTACATCGACCAGGACATCTACCAGATCCGGCGGATCGAGTTTTTCGACCGCCGGGGCGACCTTCTCAAGACGCTCGATCTGGCCGACTACCGCGAGTACGGCGACGGCATCTGGCGGGCACACGTCCTGACGATGACCAATCGCCAGACCGGCAAGTCCACCGAGCTGGTCTACAGCGACTACGAATTCGGCGTCGGCCTTTCCGACAATGACTTCGTGCGCGGTGTTCTGGAACGCCAGTACTGACCCCGACCGCACAGGCTCCGGCGGTTCACCCGGACCCGTGCCCTGCCGCAGCTGCGCCAACGCCCAACCGGCGCAGCTGCGGCGCTTTCCAGTCAACGAGACTTCCGATGCTTCCTTCCCTGCGAACCCTGCGCTCGCTTGTTCTTCCCGCGCTGATCCTTGCGGCCGTTATCATCCTCGCCCAGTCGACAGCCCGCGCCCAGGGATGGGATGCGGGCGGTTCGGCCGGGGGCGAGACCCGTATCTTCCTGGACGATCCGGCCTGGCCCGGACAGGCGGACGATGTGCAGTCGTCGATCATCCTGGAAGGCGATTTCCGCTGGCGCAGCGAGGACCGCCGGCATCAGCTGGTCGTCGTGCCCTGGGCCCGGATCGACAGCACCGATGACGAGCGGACCCATGCCGATCTGCGGGAGGGATTTTACCGCTACATAGGTGACACATTCACGCTCGAAACCGGCCTCATAAAGGTGTTCTGGGGTGTCACTGAGTCACGTCACCTGGTGGACATCATCAACCAGACCGATCTCGTCGAGGATTCCGACGGCGAGGACAAGCTGGGCCAGCCAGCCCTTCGCCTGACGAGCCAGCGCGACTGGGGGCGGCTGGAATTCTTCGTGCTGCCCGGCTTCCGTGAACGGACCTTCCCCGGACGGGACGGAAGACTGCGCGGTCCGCTGCCAGTGACGGAAGCACCGCTTTATGAACATGCCGACGAGGAACGCCATGTCGATCTCGCCGCGCGGTGGAGCCATTTCCTGGGAGACTGGGATGTCGGTCTGGCGGCCTTTCACGGCACCGACCGGGAGCCCGTCTTCACAATCTCGGACAGCGGCGACAGTCTGCATCCGCTCTACCGGATCATCACCCAGGTCTCGGCCGACGTGCAGCTGACGCGCGGCCCCTGGCTGTGGAAGGGTGAGGCGATCGTCCGCGAAGGTCAGGGCGACACGTTCGGCGCGTTTTCCGGCGGGCTGGAATATACCTTCTACGGCATCACCGCGTCCGGCGCCGATTTCGGCGTGCTGGCCGAGTATCACCTCGACGGCCGCGACAGCGATCCCGCCATCGCGCCGCCGACCGCTTTCGACAATGACATCTTCCTGGGCGGACGGCTGGCGCTGAACGATATCAACGACACCGCGATCCTCGGCGGAGCGGTGATCGATACGGAAAACGGCTCGACCGCAGCCCTGATCGAAGCGGAGCGCCGTTTCGGCTCCTATATATTCCTGGAACTCGAAGGGCGGTTTACGCTCAATGTGGACGAACGGGACGCCCTTTTTCCGGTCGACCGCGACGATGCACTCACCCTTCGCCTGACCCGGCACTTCTGAGCCCGGGCGAAGCGAGAGGCGCAAAGGATGGCCATCATGTCGCTCAAGCATGTCGATCTGAATCTGCTGATCACCTTCGAGGCGCTCTGGCACGAGCGCAATGTGACGCGGGCGGCGCGGCGGCTGAATGTGTCGCAGCCGACCGTGTCGAATGCGCTGGCACGCCTGCGCTCGGCGTTCGGCGACCAGCTCTTCATGCGCTCGCCGCGAGGTATCGAACCCACGGAACGCTGTGCCGAAATCATCAAGGATGTCCGCGAGGCGCTGCGCCATATCGAGCAGGCGCTCGACAGCGGCCCGGCCTTCGATCCGCGCCTGTGCCGGCGGGAATTCCGGATCGGCAGTGCGGACTATTTCGATCTGTTCATCCTGCCCGGCCTGATGGCCCACATGGCGGTCGAGGCGCCACAGATCGATCTGCGCCTGCGCTCGCCCGATCTCGACGAAGGGCTGGACATGCTCGACGCCGGCGAACTCGACTTTCTGCTGCACAAGGAGGCGCCGGCGGCCAAACGCTTCGGCGTCAGAACGGTGATGCAGGACCTGCATGCCTTCACGGTGCGCTCGGACCACCCCCGGGTCCGCGCCATGCCGGACATCGGACTTTTCGCGGATCTCGCGCACGTGAATTTCTCGCAGCGCGGCGACTCGGAGTCGCACGTGGACGAGACCCTGGCCAGGATGGGCTATCGCCGCCGCGTTGCCGTGACGACACAGCATATGGGCACGGTCGCGCACCTGGTGCGGACGACCGATCTGGTCGCCACCGTGCCCGGCCGGCTGGCGAGGAAGATGGTGGATGAAGGCGGTATCACCGCCTACCCCCTGCCCTTCGAGATCGCCTGCGTGCCGATCGCACTCTACTGGAACCGCCGCTTCGAGCTGGACAGCGCGACACGCTGGATGCGTGACGCGCTCGTCCGGTTCTGCCAGTCGGTACCGCCGGCCGCCCTGCCTTTCCAGCAGGGCCGCCCGCGCGAAGTCGCCGCCGCCCGGTAGGCCTTATTCGACAACCGTGATCTGGCTGTTCAGCAGGACCTCGGCTTCGGCATAGGCCTCTTCAGCCGCCGCAATGCCGAACAGGACCCGCTGGCCCGCCTCGAGGACCGGACCGTACAGCAGCGTGCCCTCGGCATCGTCCTCGATGTGGAAGCCCTGCGTGCCGGTTTCCAGATTGTCGAAATAGCCGCGCACCATCGCCCAGTAGTCCTGCGTCGCGGCCCAGTAGTCATGAGCGGCCTGGTCATTGCCCAGATCGGTTTTGCGATAGGTGTTCACGCCGATCTCGCGCACCAGCTCGTGCACCGCGCCGTCCTCTTCGACGACGAGCTTGGAATTGTCCTGCTCATGGGTCCAGCCCCACGGCATGACGGTGTGGCGGTTCACGGCAGCGATAACATCATAGTCGTCACGCGTGGTGTCGTCCCGGCGCGGCAGCGGACGCCAGGAGACCGGCGGCTCCCAGGTCGAAACGCCATCGGCATCATGGGTCCAGGGTGCAACCGCGGCATAGCGCGGGCTGTCATCCACCTGGTAGACGGTCTGCGACCAGGCGCCGGCGGCTTCGGCAGCCGGGACCGCTTCGACGGTCCAGTCGTCATGCCCCTGGAAGGCCAGCACCGTTTCCGGCTCGTAGCGCCAGTCCTGGCGCCAGTGCTTGACGATGAAAGGTTCTTCCTCTGGCCCCACGATCAGCAGGTGCTGAAGCATGATGAAGTCGCCGGTATCCTCGACGACGATCACCACCTCACGCGCCGGCGTCAGCTTGGGTTCGGCCAGTTCATAACCGTCGGCCACCGGCACCGTCTCGCGGAAGTCGAATGTCACCGCGTATTCGCCCTGCATCGCCAGGATCGCCTCGCGGTCTTGTTGGTAAAGAGCGCGGGAGCGTTCAGACATCGGCGCGACAGCCGCGGTCTCCCCGCCGGTTGCGGTGTTCGTGGTGGCGCAGCCGCCGGCCGTCAGTACGGCGGCGACAGCGGCAAGATAGGCGATCTTCATGAAAACCCTCATCCATCAGACGTGCCCGAAAGGCACAGGCATGTTTCTAAGAAGAATTCTCACTTGCAATCTCAAAAAGCAAGAGGCAGAACACGGGCAACTGATAATCATTCGCACTTAGGGACATCGAAATGAAAACCGTGTTGCTTGCCGGCGTCGCCGCCTTTGCCCTCTCCGCCCCGGGCCTGACCCAGGATGCAGACGCAACGAATGACGATGCCGATGTCATCGTGGTCGAAGCCACCTACACGAAGCTGGACGCGTTCGTTTATCCCGGCATGACGGCGTCCATCGATGCCGAGGCACTGGACCTGCGCCGCCCTGCCGATCTCGACGATCTGCTGCGCTCCATGCCCGGCCTCGACGTCGCCGGCGGTCCGCGACGCACCGGCCAGACAATTGCGCTGCGCGGTCAGGGGCGGGAAAACACCACGCTCCTGCTGGACGGCGCCCGCCAGAACTATTCCTCCGGCCATGACGGCGTCTTCTTCATCGACCCGGCCCTGCTGGTTGGCGTGGAAGCCGTGCGCGGTCCGGCATCCGCAATCTACGGCTCCGGCGCATCCGGCGGTGTCGTCTCCTTCCGCACGGCCAGTGCCCACGATCTGCTGGATGACGGCGAAAGCTGGGGCTATTCCCTCGGCGCCGGTTACCGGTCGGTGGACGAGGAAACCCGCGGATCGGCCAGCGTCTACGGCCGCGCCGGCACGGCAGATTTCCTGGCCTCCGTCTCCGCCCGTTCCTCCGGCGATATCAGCCTGGGTTCCGGCAATGACCTGCCGGCCGACGACGAATCCTTCTCCAGCCTGATCAAGATCGGCAATGATTTCGGCGACGGCCTGCGCGCCGAGCTGAGCTGGCAAAGCTTCTCCGGCGATGTGACCGAGCCGAACAACGGCCAGGGCAATGCCGGCGTCGATTCGCTGAACGCCCTCGTCGACAAGGACATCACGGCCGACAATCTGACCCTGACCGCCGCGATCGCGCCCAGCACGATCGACTGGCTGGACCTGGAACTGACGGTCTACCGCAACGAGACCGGCGTCGACGAGCGCGAGACGGTCTCCGGCCGGCAATTGCGCCGCGATCTGGAAACCGTCGGCATCCGCGGCGACCAGCGTTTCGAATTCAATCTGGGTGCCTTTGAGGCAGGCCTGACCGTCGGCGGCGAATACTATGAAGACAGCCAGGACGGGTTCGACAGTTCCGATCCGGACGGCACGCGGGGCGGTGCGCCGGATGCCGACAGCCAGTTCACGGCGGGCTGGGTCCAGCTGGAACTCGACGGCCCGGCGCCCTTCGGGCTTCCCGGCCGCATGATCGTCCTGCCCGGCGTGCGCTATGACGAGTTCGAGACCTCCACGCCGTCCAGCGCCGCCGTATCGAATGACGCCGTTTCACAGCGCCTGGGCCTGACCTATGCGCCGATCGACACGTTCAACGTCTTCGTCAGCTGGGGCGAGGCCTTCCGCGCACCGTCGATCAACGAACTCTATCTGGACGGCACGCACTTCTCCTTCCCGCACCCGATCCTCGGCGCCCCGATCTTTGTGTCGAACGATTTTATCGCCAATCCGGACCTGCTGCCCGAGGAAACCGAAACCCTGGAAATCGGTGTCGGTGTCGATCTGGCAGACCGGGTCGGGGTCGACCGGCTGGACCTGCGCGCCTCCTGGTACGAGACCGATGCGGAAAACCTGATCGACCTCTCGGTCGACTTCGCCTTCGACGGAAGCTGCTTCGCGCCGCCCTTCCTGCCCTGTACGGCGGGCACGACGCAGAGCAGCAATGTGGGTTCGGCCGAGCTGTCGGGCTATGAGATCCAGGCGAGCTTCGCGGAAGGCCCCTTCTCGCTCGACGCATCGCTGACGGGGATCGATGGCAAGGATGCCCAGTCTGGCGATCCGATCGGTTCGCTGGCCCCGGCGCGCCTCTTTGTCGATGGCCGCTGGAGCTTTGACCAGTACCGCCTGATCCTGGGCGGCCGCATCGAGGCGGCCGGCGAGTATGACGAACCGCTGGATCCGGCCGAGCATCGTGCCGGCTATGTGGTGACGGATGTCTATGCCCGCTGGCGGCCGTTTGCCGAGCACGGGCTGAGCCTGAATGCCGGCGTCGAGAACCTGCTGGACCACGACTATGACCGCGTCTTCGCCGGCGTCAGCGAGCCGGGCCGTTCGGTGCGCTTCGATATCGGCTGGACGCAAAGCTTCTAGAGGAAGGCGGCCTCCCCGGCCTTCTTCTCCATGTCTCCCGGCCGTTCCGGCCAGGGGAACCTCGTAGGTGGGAAACTACGAACTCAATGGTCCCGGTCTTCTTCAAGGCCGGGACCTTTTTTGTCCGTCAGTTGGGGCGGCGGTGGCGCACCTGGGCGATCTCGTCGAGCTCGTCCTGTTCGGCCGCGCGCACGGCTTTCTCGATCCGGGCCAGACGCCGTTCCTCGAGCAGCTCGTACTTCTTGAGTTCCTGGAAGGCTTCGGACAGCCGGCCGCGCAACGCATTGGCCTGGATATCCACTTCCTCGAGCGACAGGCGGATGTTCTCCTTCCGCTTGATCACGGCCTGGGCATAGGAGCCATAGGCCAGGAAGCCTTCTTTCGACTCGGTCGCGATGGCCTGCTCTTCGGGGACCGAAGCTTCGAGCCGTTCGATCTGGTCGATCAATGCCTGGCGGGAGCGATCGAGCTCCGCCATCTGTTTCTGGAGTTCCTCGACCTTGAACCGGGCCAGCCGGATCAAGGGTTCATGCGAGCGTGTCATGACCGCCCTCCTTCACCACCACCCAAAATCTCGGACAGCAGCGCGAATGTCGACGGAATGTCCGCCGCTTCGTCTTTTTGCTGCCCGAGGAATGCTTCCAACGGTTCGTTGAGAGCGATTGCCCGGTCCACATCCGGGTTCGATCCCTGGGTGTAAGCCCCCAGCCGGATCAATTCTTCCATGTCGGCATAGGCCGACAGCAATTTGCGCGCTTCGGCCACGAACGGGCGCTGCGGCGGATCGTAAACCTCCGGAGCCGTCCGGCTGACCGATTTGAGAACGTCGATCGCGGGATAGCGGCCGCGCTCGGCAATGGCCCGGCTCATCACGACGTGGCCGTCCAGGATACCGCGCACGGCGTCGGCGATCGGTTCGTTGTGATCGTCGCCGTCGACCAGGACGGTGAACAGGCCGGTGATCGTCCCCTGGCGTCCGCCATCGCGGCGTTCGGGGCCCGGTCCGGCGCGCTCCAGAAGACGCGGCAGTTCGGCAAAAACCGACGGGGTATAGCCCCGCGTCGTCGGCGGCTCACCGGCCGCCAGGCCGATCTCGCGCTGGGCCAGCGCAAAACGGGTGACACTGTCCATCAGGCACAGCACGTCCTTGCCCTGGTCGCGGAAGTATTCCGCGGTCGTCAGGGTGAGATGGGCAGCCTGCCGGCGCGCCAGGGCCGGTGCATCGGATGTTTCGGTAATGACGACGGAGCGCTTGCGGCCTTCCGGGCCCAGCACATCGTCGACGAATTCGCGGGCTTCACGGCCCCGTTCGCCGATCAGGCCGATCACGATGACGTCGGCGTCGCAGGCCCGCGCCAGCATCGACATCAGGACAGACTTGCCGACACCCGAGCCCGCAAAGATGCCCAGGCGCTGACCGCGCCGCATGGGCACGAAGGCGTTGAGCACGCGGACACCGAGATCCAGCTTCGTCCCCAGCCGCGCACGGCCATGCGCACCCGGCGGATTGCCCTTGAGCGGATAGGGGACACCGCCTTCGGTGAGCGGAGGTCCATTGTCCAGCGGACGGCCGAAACCGTCGAGCACGCGGCCAAGCCAGGCCTGTGACGGACGAACGCGGGCGGCTTCGGGCTGCAGGCGGACCCGGGCTCCGGGACGCACACCTTCCAGCGGACCGAAGGGCATCATCAGGGCGGTTTCGCCGCGGAAGCCGACGATCTCGCATTCCGCGACACTCTCACCTGTCTCGATCAGGGCATGCGCGCCCAGCGAGAGGCCCGCCTTGGGGCCCTCGGCTTCGACAAGCAGGCCGTTCAGGGCGGTGATCCGTCCTTCCAGCACCCGGTCGTCGAGGCGATCGATGCGATCGATGAGGGTCTGCATCATACGGGAGATCCCGCCCTGCTTCCTGTGGCGAAAATGCCAGCTCCCGGAGACAATATACCCAACGCGGTTGCTCCGACGTAAACACCCGGCATTTTTTGCACGGCGTCGCGCAGCTGATTCCCCGAAGCGGACGGACTCGATTCCGCCAGGTGAGTCTCGCAGGCGATACAATGTCCTGTGGAAAACCCGGGAAGCCTTCCAGGACAGGCTCTGAAGCCGAATTTCCGTTTCAGAACGGGCAGATCGGGCCGGTCTGAGGCTATACTTTATGCACGTTATATTTGATCAATTCGCGAAATTTTACGCTGCCGGGGGATTCACCACACGCGTTAACCCCTGAATCGTTAACGAGTTTCTCGAATCAAGCGGATCGACAGAATTTTCTCGAATTGACGATTCCGAAACAGGGTCAAGCAGCGCTTAACTTTCGTTAAGGGTTTCCGCCTAGCGTCCAAATAAGGTTAATCACAGACGTGAGGCCGGGCGGCACTGATTCGCCCGCACAACGAAACCGGAGGCGAACCAATGCGGGTTCTTCTTATTGAGGACGATCGGGCAACTGCCCAGTCCATCGAGCTGATGCTGAAGTCCGACGGCTTCAATATCTATACGACCGACCTCGGTGAGGAAGGCGTCGACCTGGGCAAGCTGTATGATTACGACATCATCCTGCTCGACCTGAACCTGCCTGACATGCCGGGTTTCGATGTGCTCAAGACGCTTCGCATGGCGAAGATCGACACGCCCATCCTGATCCTCACGGGCAATGCCGACATCGACAACAAGGTGCGCGGCCTGGGCTGCGGCGCCGACGACTACATGACCAAGCCCTTCCACAAGGACGAGATGATCGCGCGCATCCACGCCATCGTCCGCCGCTCGAAGGGCCATTCCCAGTCGATCATCCGCACCGGTTCGATCGCCGTGAACCTCGACGCCAAGACGGTCGAGGTCGATGGCCAGCGCGTGCACCTGACCGGCAAGGAATACCAGATGCTCGAGCTGCTCTCCCTGCGCAAGGGCACGACGCTCACCAAGGAAATGTTCCTGAACCACCTTTATGGCGGCATGGACGAGCCGGAACTGAAGATCATCGACGTCTTCATCTGCAAGCTTCGCAAGAAGCTCGCTGCGGCCACCAGTGGCGAACACTATATCGAGACGGTCTGGGGCCGCGGCTATGTGCTGCGCGACCCGGTCGAGGAAAAGGCGTCCGCCTGATCCGGCCTCACAACCGAACCTGAGAAAACCCGGGCGGCGACGTCCGGGTTTTTTCATGTCCCCTGTTCAGGGGTTTTTCCGCTCGAAGCTCAGCCGCTAGCCTTGGCCAGCCGTGAAGGAGATCGCCATGCGCTGGCTTGCCGCTTTGCTCGTCTGTATCAGTGTCACACCTGTCGCGCTCGCCGACAGCGAGGACGACGCACTTGCCCTCACCCTGGAACTGGTCAACCAGATTGCGCAAATCGGCGGCCTCACGGTGGATGATCCCGACGCCCTCACAGCCCGCCTCGAAATGGCGATGGACCGGTTCGAAGAAGAGGCCGATGCGCGCGGGGCCCAATGGTCCATGAGCTATGGCGTCGATGTCGATGCCAGCAGCATCGAGCGCCACGATGCGCAGGGCAATCCGCTGCCTGTCGATCCCGACACGCTGGAAGAGGACGACCGCATGCCGGCGCCGGACGCAGGTTGCGACACACCGGCCATCCACCCGCTCTCGGCAGCATCGACGGCAGATGCCCGCTGGGAGGTTTGCACCGGGATCGAGGATGAGGGTGACGGGCCCTACTATATCGGCTTTTCCGAATTGCTCTACGGCGTGGATGGCAATTTCCGGCGCGTCCGGCTGGGCGTCGCGGTCACGTCTTCCGACGCATCCTATATCGACGCCATGCGTGAGCCGGCGACACAATTGCTCTACGAGATGATGGACGCCGTACGCGCAGACGCGATCACGCCGTAGGCGCTTTGGCCGGACATGAAAAAGGCGCAGCTCCTGGTGGGGCCGCGCCTTCTTGTTCGGCAGGAGCTGTCAGGCGTGTCAGGCCGCAGCCGACTTGGCCGCGCCGGAGCGGCCATACAGGCCGCGGCGGCCTTCGACCGGCGCAAAATCCTGCGACAGACCGACCACCGTCTCGGCGGCACCCATGATCAGATAGCCGTCGCTTGCGGTCTGCGCGGCGAGCCGCTGCAGGATGCGCTTCTTGGTGTCGGCATCGAAATAGATCAGCACATTGCGGCAGAAGATGACGTCGAACGTGCCCATGCCGGAGAAGTTCTCCAGCAGGTTCTGCTTCTGGAAGGTCACCATCGAGCGCAGGTTCGGCTTGATGCGCCACTGATCGCCGGACTGGTCGAAATGCGTCACCAGACGCTGGATCGCCAGGCCGCGCTGGACCTCGAACTGCGAGTAGACGCCGGCCTTGGCCTTTTCCAGCACGCGCGGTGCCATGTCGGTGGCCACGATCTCGAAGCGCAGACCGCCCAGGCGGGCCTTTTCCTCTTCCAGGATCATCGCCAGCGAATAGGGCTCCTGGCCCGACGAGCAGGCCGCGCACCAGATCCGGATGGTCGACATGTTGCCGCGGGCCCGCGACAGCACCGGCAGGATTTCCTGCTTGAACAGGTCGAAGGGCGTGTTGTCGCGGAAGAAGAAGGTCTCGTGCGTCGCCAGAGCCTCGGTGATCGCCCAGAGCAGACGGTCATTGCTTTCACGGCGTGCCGCGGCGATCAGGGCCTCGATCGACGGATAGCCCTCGGCCCGCGCCAGCGGCGCCAGGCGGCTTTCCAGCAGATACCCCTTGTCGGTCGACAGGACGAGGCCGGAGCGCTTGTAGGCTTCGGCTGCCACGAAAGTGATGTCTTCGATCTTGATCATGGTCACATCCCGTTCTTCGCGCGCTGGACGATCGACGAACCGATCCGGTTGAGCGGCAGGATTTCGTCGGCCAGGCCGGCCGCGGCGACAGCGCCGGGCATGCCCCAGACCACACTGGTTGCTTCGTCCTGGGCGAGGATCGTGCCGCCGGCACTGCGCAGGATACGCGAGCCTTCGCGGCCGTCATGCCCCATCCCCGTCAGGATGATGCCCAGCGCCTTGCCACCGGTCACCTCGGTCACCGACTGGAACAGCGGGTCGACGGCGGGGCGGCAGAAATTGATCGGCGGCGTCTGGTCGAGCACCGCGTAGAAGCCGGCCGCATCCTTGCGGACGGTCAGATGGAAGTCGCCCGGCGCAATGTAGAGACTGCCGGCGACGAGGCGTTCGCCGTCCTCGGCTTCCTTGCAGCGCAGGGACGAGGCCTTGGACAGGTGTTCCGCCAGGATCTTGGTGAACAGGGCCGGCATGTGCTGGGCCACCACGATCGGGACCCGGATATCGGTTCCAAAGGCCGCCACGACATCGCGCAGCGCCTGCGGGCCACCGGTCGAGGACCCGATGGCGATGATTTCCGGACGCACCGTATGGCGGGCGACAGCCCCGCGCGAAGCGGGCGGCTGTGCCGCCGGTGCAAACGCCTTGCGGACGGGCGCGCCGGGTGCGGCGGGCGCAGGCGTGATGGTGCGGATCGCCGGCGCAGGCGCCGCGGGGATGTCGCGGGCGCTGGGAACCGGCGGAATCGGGCGCGGTGCCAGCGCTTTCAGCTTGGACAGGAGGTCGCGGCGGAATTCCTCGGCGCCGGCCAGACGCCCGGCCTGCGGCTTGGGGGCGTAGTCGGCCGCGCCCATGGACAGGGCGCGGATGGTCACCTCACCGCCGCGGCGCGTCAGGGTGGAAGCCATCACGACCTTGCAGCCCGGCACTGCCTTCAGCAGCAGCGGCAGGGCGGCGAGGCCGTCCATCTTGGGCATTTCAACATCGAGCACGATCAGGTCGGGCTTGAGCTCCTCGGCCTTTTTCAGGCCCTGCTCGCCATCGACTGCCGCGCCGACAAGCGCGAGATCGGGATCTTCATCGACCCAGCGGGTCATCAGGCCCCGTGCGACAGCGGAGTCGTCGATCACGAGAACCTTGGCAATGGGGTTGGCGGCCGCGCCCGTAGTGGCGAGTTCCGGCATGGGAAACTCCTCAGGAGGCGCGAAGCAATCCGGTTTGCTGCAGCTTGGATTCGATGATTTCACCGTCGAAGGGCTTCATGACGTATTCGTCGGCACCCGCACGCAGGGCTTCGGTGATGTGTGCCATGTCGTTCTCGGTGGTACAGAACACCACGACCGGCTTGTCACCACCCTCCTCGCGGCGGAGCGCCTTGACGAAGTCGAGCCCGTTCATGACCGGCATGTTCCAGTCGAGCAGGATCGCGTCGGGCATCTGCTTGCGGCAGGCGTCGAGCGCTTCGGATCCGTCCGCCGCTTCGACACATTCGAAGTCGAGCTCTTCAAGAATTTTGCGAGCGACTTTCCGGATCACCCGGGAGTCGTCCACGACGAGACAGGTTCTCATGCCTTACCCTCCGCTAGGCAGCCTTGTTGGTCTGGCCGGCCGTACCGATGACGGCCGAAACGTCGAGAACTGCAAGCAGTTCCTTTTCCAGCCGGTGCACGCCCTTGACCATGGAACGCCAGCGCGCATCGACATGGGCCGGGACCGGTTCCAGTTCGGACCGCGGGCGACGCAGCACTTCACCGACACTGTCGACGATAAGTCCGAAGATTTCGTTCCCGCGTTCCACACCGAGTGCCATTCCGGTCTCGGTCTTCTCGCGCGGCGTCAGGCCCAGACGACGGCGGGCGTCAATGGCCGTGACGATGCGGCCGCGCAGGTTCAGAAGCCCCGCGACCTCGTCGGGAGCCAGCGGAACATGCGTTACCGATTGCGGCGCGAACACTTCACGGATCGCATCGACCGGCGCGCCGAACAGCTGATCGCCGATACGGACGGACACGTACTCGTTCATCGCTTCGGCGCCGAGGCCGGAATTGTCGCTATGCTGCGAGCTCATGCCACTTTCTCCTCTTGGGAAACCTCGTCGAGCGCGGCAATCAGGGCACCGCGGTCGGAGCGCGGCAGGACGACCGTGAGGCCGTCGGCCGGAGTATCTTCAGGCCAGTCCGTCACAGCGAGGGCCGGCAGATTGGTCCACATGCCTTCATTGCGGATGCGGTCGAGAGCCGCCGGATCGCCGACGAGCGCATCGAAATGCTCGCCCGCTTCGGCAATCGACTTGACCTCGTGCATGCCGCCGGCCGGCGTCACGTCATAGCCGGCAGCGGCCAGCAGCGGCGCGATCATGCGTCGGGCAAAGGCGTCGGCATCGACCAGCAGCACCTTGCGGCGGCGCGAGGCCGAGCGGCGCTGGATATCGCTGGCGCGCGACTGATCGAGATACCAGGCGATATCGACCACATCCGTGGCCTTGCCCTTGATGATCGCAGACCCGATGACGCCCTGCTTGTCGGAGGACATCTGCATGTCGACACGTTCCTCGACGACGTCGACGATCTGGTCGACGGCGAGACCGATGGCCGTGTGGTTCTCGGCGAAGACGAGGACCGGCAGACGCTGGCCTTCCGTGCAGCGGATTTCCGCGCCCAGCGGCACGATCGGCATCAGGCGGCCACGATACTGGACAACCTGGCGGCCATTGGTGGTCTCGATGGTATCCGGTTCGAACTCTTCCAGACGCGTGACCAGGGCCAGCGGAACCGCCTTGGGTTCCGTACCGCCGGCGCGGACCAGGAGCAGACGCTGGGTCTGCTGCGCCAGTTCGGTAACCGAAGCACTGGCCATGTCGTTCACAGCTTCCTCTTCCATCGCCGAGACGATCTCGCCGGCCAGGCCGTTCGGATCGAGGATCATGATGACAGAACCGTCGCCCAGGATGGTCGCACCGGAATAGGCCGACACATTGCGCAGCGATTCCGAGAGCGGCTTCACGACGATTTCCTCGGTGTCGAGGACATTGTCGACGACGAGGCCGACATTGCGGCCGCCGGCGTCGAGCACGACCACGAAGGCCGCTTCGTCTTCACCGCCGCTATAGGCTTCGCCGACACCGAGCACATCGTGCAGGTCGACAATCGGCATCAGGCGGTCGCGCAGACGCATCACGCGGGCACCGTGCAGTTTTTCAACCGTGTGCTCGGACCCGGCGCCGACGCGCACCAGTTCGCGCACAGCCAGTTGCGGGATCGCGAAGCGCTGTTCGTCGCAGCCGACGATCAGGGCCGACACGATGGCCAGGGTCAGGGGGATCTTGATCGAGAAATGCGAGCCGCGGCCAGCCGTGGACGCCACGTCCACCACGCCGCCGATCTGCTCGATATTCGTGCGCACCACGTCCATGCCGACACCGCGGCCGGACAGGTTGGTCACCTTGGCCGCCGTCGAGAAGCCCGGTGCGAAGATGAAGCGGTGGATCTGCGCTTCGGTCATCCGCTCCAGCTCGTCGTGCGTGGTCAGGCCTTTCTCCAGGGCCTTCTCGCCGATGCGCTTGGTGTCCAGCCCCTTCCCGTCATCGGAAATGGAGATGATGATGTGGCCACCTTCATGATAGGCGGACAGCTTGATCCGGCCCTTCTCGGGCTTGCCGGCCTTGACCCGGTCGGCCGGCATCTCGAGGCCGTGATCGGCCGAGTTGCGGACCATGTGGGTGAGCGGATCCTTGATCAGCTCGAGCACCTGACGGTCCAGCTCGGTGTCCTGGCCTTCCATGACCAGTTCGATCTTCTTGCCGAGATCCGTCGAGACGTCGCGGATGATACGCGGCAGCTTGCGCCAGGCATCGCCGATCGGCTGCATGCGGGTCTTCATGACCCCGTCCTGCAGCTCGCCGGTCACGGCAGACAGGCGCTGGAGGGGGCCCTTGAGCTCCTCGTCTTCCATGCCTCGAATGGTCTGCATCAGCTGGTTGCGGGTCAGCACGAGCTCGGAAACGGTCGTCATCAGACCTTCCAGCACGTCCACGGTGACACGCACCGTCTGCTGGACGCGCGGGCCGCCTTCACCACCGGCGACGTGATCAACGCCCTTCAGCTCGGCCATGGCCGACTGCAGCGCTTCTTCATGGCTCATATCGTCGGTGATGAACGCCTTGGGCGGTTCCGGCGCGTAGCCGGGCTCAACATCGGCGCTCATGAAAGCCGCTTCGAGTTCGGCAGCGGACACTTCACCCGGACGCAGTTCGCGACCCAGTTCCGGATCGAAATCGCCGACGCCGAGGTGCTGCACAGGCGCACTCTCTGCCGGCGCTGCGTCGCCCGGAGCATTGGCAGGTTCAACATCGGCGTTCTGGAAGGCCGCTTCCAGATCGGCCAGCGAGACTTCGCCCGGACGCAGTTCGCGGCCAAGGTCTTCGTCCCAGTTTTCAGGCTTCTGCGGCGCGTCCGGCTGGACGGCACCTTCCAGCTTGCCCATCGCCGCATCTTCGAGCTTGGAAATCAGGGCGCTGTCTTCGCCGGCCGGCTCGGCGCCGGTTTCCTCGAGCGATTCCAGCAGCACCTTGATCTGGTCGATCGCCTCGAGGACGAGCGTCACCATCGGTGGCGATACGGCGAGTTCGCCGTCGCGGAACTTGCCCAGCAGCGTTTCGCCGGCGTGAGCGACAGCTTCCAGGCGGGGAAGGCCCAGGAAGCCGCAAGTCCCTTTGATGGTGTGGAGAAGGCGGAAAATGTTGTCGAGAATGGCCCGGTCTTCCGGGTTGTTCTCGAAACGCACCAGCTCCGCGTCGATGACGTCCAGGCTTTCGGCTGTTTCCGTCAAAAACTCGCTGATGAGATCATCCATGGCAGGCCCCGTGCGGTCTTGATTCCAGCACAACCTGCCAGCCCTTAGTTAACGGACTGTTGGCTCGGGTAGCCTATTCTCATCTACAATACGAATAGAATATTATCTGGTTTGGCCTCGCCTTGCAGGCCTAGCCGATCATGCCTTCCGGCGGTTTGACCAGGGCCACGAATTCCACACGCTCGCCATCCACGTGTGCACTGACGCGGCCGCCGGCCGAGCGCGCGATGAGCGCCGTGTAGTAGGGCTGGATCGAGCGTCCGTCGAAACCGTGCTCCGGCGCCTGGCCTTCCAGGGCGAGCGCGGTGCCCGCTTCCAGCCGGGCCCGCGGGCCCTCCGTGACAATACGCAGACGCGCGCCGCCGGCGGCATCCGTCGCCTCGACCGTCACCGTGCCGCCGCGCGGGGCTGCATCGACGCCGAGCGTGCACAGATTGAGGAGCAGGCGTGCGGCGGCCTTCTCGAGACCCGAAGCCTCGACTTTCCAGACAATCTCCGGCTTGAAGGCCGAGAACATGTTCTCGGTCAGCCGGCGCAGTTCCCGGGTATCCAGAATGCCCGGAGCCGATCCGCCGGCCCCGAATGCGAGACGCGAGAATTCCAGCTTCGCCTGGGCCTGGCGGGCGCTTTCGCGCACCAGTCCCATCGCATCTTCATGCATGTCCGCCGAGTCCTGGTCGTCCAGAACGCTCAGGGCAGCCCCCAGTGCAGAAACGGGGCTGACAAGGTCATGACACAGCCGGGCACACAGCAGTGCGGCAAGCTGTTCGGCGGTCAGTTCGGAGGGAAATTCGTCGAGCATGTCGTCATCGATACACGATTCTCGCTGCCTCTCGCCCCTTTTCGCAGTCAAATCTGCAATGCTCCGCCGTAAAGGACTTGGCAACCGGATCGGTCCAAGCCATGGTTTGCACGGCTTTTGAGGGGGCGCTCGGCCATTCCGGAGTGTTACAGCTTCGGACGGCGCGAGACTTGCTAGACATCACGTGTGACACGCCGTGTGTTAACGAGCTGACCGGAGTATGGACGCCGACATGTCCGGATTTGACGTATCCCGTGCCGACACCCACCGCACCCGTGGCCTTGTGGCTGCTGCCAGCCTGACGCTCTCCGCGGTGCTTCTTATAGCCCTCATGACCAGCAACGAGCCGCAAAGCGATGCGTCTCCGATCGACCGACAGACGGCGATCGACACGCCGGTCGCCGACAACAGCCAGCTGCTGGCCGAAGCAAGCCAGATCGCGTCGAGCCAGGACGTGCTGCAACCGCCGCCGATGACGCTGGCGGTGGCGCTCGACCCGGTCGAACTGAATTATTCCGCTTTCANCGNTTGCGTNAACTGTGCCNCGNCGATCCAGGTCGNNCGGGTGGTGNNCAGCGGCGGTACGCTCGCCGGCCTGCTCGACGATGCGGGCATTGATCGCGTCGAGGCCGCGCGTGCGATTTCCGCGCTCAGCACGGTCTACGACCTGCGCCGCCTGCCCGTCGGTGAACGTATCCGGCTCTATGTCGAGACGACGCCGGACGCCGAAGGCGGCGACGAGGCTTCGGCGGTTCGCCTGAACGGCCTGTCTTTCCGGCCCGATGTCGAACGGTCGATCACCGTTGCCCGGACGTGGGACGACAACTACCGCGCCCGCGAAACCCACGCGACATTCGAACGGGAACTCGTCCGCGCGACCGGCGAGATCAACACCTCGCTCTATGTCGACGCGCTCAATGCCNGTGCCACCGATCGTGTGGTCGTCGAACTGGCCGGCGTTCTGGGCTATGCGATCGACTTCCAGCGCTCGATCCAGCCGGGTGACGGTTTCGATATCCTCTTCGAGCGCATGATCGACGATGAGGGCGATGTCGCCCGCACCGGCGACATCCTCTATGCGCGCTATGCCGGCCGCGGCGAACCGAAGGAATTCTTCCGCTTCGAGACACCGGACGGTATTGTCGGATATTACACCGCCGATGGCGCCAGCGCCCAGCGCCTGCTGATGCTCACGCCGATCAATGGCGCCCGCCTGTCCTCGCACTTCTCGCGCGCGCGCCGCCACCCGATCCTGGGCTATACGCGCCGCCATAACGGCACCGATTTCGCAGCGCCGACCGGTACGCCGATCATGGCGGCGGGCAATGGTGTCGTGGAGCGGGCCAACCGGTTCGGCAGCTTCGGCAATTATATCCGTATCCGCCACGCAAACGGCTACCAGACGGCCTATGCGCACCTCAACGGGTTTGCGCGGAATATCCGGGCCGGGTCCCGGGTGACCCAGGGCCAGACCATCGGCTATGTCGGCACGACCGGCCGCTCGACCGGTCCGCACCTGCATTATGAAGTGCATCACAACGGCAATCCGGTGAACCCGATGACGCTCGACCTGCCGACCGGCCGCCAGCTGGCGGACAACGAGATCGCGCTGTTCGAAGCCGAGCGGGACCGGATCCTGGCGATCCGCGACGCGGCACCGCCGGCATCTCGCGGCGACGCGCCGCTCATGGCCGATGCCGGGAACGGCGCCCAGTAGGCCTGCAGGACACCCTCATACCGGACACATAGGTGCGACATTGGGGCAACATTGACGTTGCGCCAGCGTCGCACTATGTGACGCTTTCGGGCACGGGAGATGCCTGCCGCCCGCAGGCGCGAGCCACGGTGAAATTCTCCCGCACATGATCTTTGCCGAAACAGTTGCTGTGCGGCGGGATGGCAAGGCGGGCACCCATCGAGAAGACCGCATGCAGCACCTGCATGAGGCTGAAGACATGACGACCCAACTCCTCCCTGCGCTCGACGGGCTGAAGGCCCAGGCGAAACGCCTGCGCAAATCGCTCGAGGCGGAGGGCAATTTCATTTCCCATTCCGAAGCGCTGGAGCTTGTTGCCCGGCAATACGGCTATCGCGACTGGAACACGATCCACGCCGCAACCGGCAACCGGCCGGCCGAACCCCTGTCGCTCGGCGCGAAAGTGTCCGGCAGCTATCTCGGCCAGGCCTTTACCGCCGAGGTGATCGGCCTGACCCGGCTGAATGACGGCGCGCGCTATCGTGTCACGCTGGATCTGGACGAGGCTGTCGATGTGGTGACGTTCGACAGTTTTTCCGCCTGGCGCAAGCGCGTGAACGGCACGATCGGCCGCAATGGCGTCTCGGCGTCGCGGACATCGGACGGACGCCCGCACCTGGAAATCCGGATGTAGAAAAGAAAGCGGGCCCGGGGATCACCCGGGCCCGCCCTCTTCATCAGTTCACCACGGCCTGGAGCGGCGGTTTCACACCGACGGCGACGCCGTTGACGGTGAGCACGCCGGCCTCGGTGGAGACCTTGATCGTGTCGCCGTCCTTGATGCGGCCTTCCAGCAGCAGCCGGGCCAGCGGGTCCTGCAGCTCCTTCTGGATCACCCGCTTGAGCGGACGCGCGCCATAGGCCGGGTCATAGCCCTTGGCGGCCAGCCAGTCGCGGGCGCTGCCGTCCAGCTCGATCGTCATGCGGCGATCTTCCAAGAGGTGGGCGAGACGCTCGATCTGGATGTCGACAATGGCACCCATATGCTCCTGCGCCAGCTTGCGGAACAGGATGATCTCGTCGACCCGGTTGAGGAATTCCGGCCGGAAATGTCCGCGCACGGCCGTCATCACCTGGTCTCGCGCCTGTTCGGCATCCTCGACCTGTTGCAGGAATTCGGCACCCAGGTTCGACGTCATGATGATGATCGTGTTGCGGAAATCCACCGTGCGGCCCTGACCGTCGGTCAGGCGTCCGTCGTCGAGCACCTGCAGCAGCACGTTGAACACGTCCGGGTGCGCCTTCTCGATCTCGTCCAGCAGCACNACCNNNTNNGGNNGNNGNTCGCACGGCNTCGGTCAGNNNACCGCCCTNNTCATNGCCGACATANCCNGGAGGCGCNCCGATCANNCGGNNGACNGNGTGTTTCTCCATGTATTCCGACATGTCCATCCGCGTGACCGCGGTCTCGTCGTCGAACAGGAATTCCGCGAGCGCCTTGGTCAGCTCGGTCTTGCCGACACCCGTGGGGCCGAGGAAGAGGAAGGAGCCGATCGGACGCGCCGGATCCTTCAGACCGGCCCGCGCCCGGCGGACCGCGTCGGACACGGCTTCCAGCGCCGCCTGCTGACCGACAACGCGGCCATGCAGCGCTTCTTCCATGCGCAGGAGCTTGTCGCGCTCGCCTTCCAGCATCTTGTCGACCGGCACGCCGGTCCAGCGCGAGACGACATGGGCGATCTGCTCGTCATCGACGACTTCCTGCACCATCTGGCCGTCAGCGCCATCGCCCTCGGCTTCGGCCTCGGCGAGCTGGCGTTCCAGTTCCGGCAGGCGGCCATACTTGATCTCGGAGGCCCGGCCCAGATCGCCGCGGCGCTCCGCATCGACCAGCTCGTTGCGCGCCCGTTCCAGCGCTTCCTTGATCGTGGTCGCGGAGGCGAGCTTTTCCTTCTCGGCGCGCCAGGCCGCGGTCAGCTCGGCAGAGCGGCTTTCCAGTTCGGCGATTTCCTTTTCGAGCGTCTTCAGGCGTTCCTTCGACGCGTCGTCATTTTCCTTCTTGAGCGCCTCGGCCTCGATCTTCAGCTGGATCGCCCGGCGATCGATCTCGTCGAGTTCCTCCGGCTTCGAGTCCACCTGCATGCGCAGGCGCGACGCGGCCTCGTCCATCAGGTCGATGGCCTTGTCCGGCAGGAAACGGTCGGTGATGTAGCGGTTGGAGAGATTGGCGGCAGCGACAATAGCGCTGTCGGCGATGCGCACGCCATGGTGCACCTCGTACTTCTCCTTCAGCCCGCGCAGGATGGAGACGGTGTCCTCCACCGACGGCTCGTCGACGAAGACCGGCTGGAAGCGGCGGGCGAGCGCGGCGTCCTTCTCGACATGCTTGCGGTACTCGTCCAGCGTCGTCGCGCCGACACAGTGCAGCTCGCCGCGCGCCAGGGCAGGTTTCAGCAGGTTGGACGCATCCATCGCACCATCGGTCTTGCCGGCGCCGACCAGGGTGTGCATCTCGTCGATGAAGAGGATGATCTGGCCATTGGCCGACTGCACCTCGTTCAGCACGGACTTCAGGCGCTCCTCGAACTCGCCGCGATATTTCGCACCGGCGATCAGCGCGCCCATGTCCAGCGCCAGCAGCTTCTTTTCTTTCAGGCTTTCCGGCACGTCGCCATTGACGATACGCAGGGCCAGACCTTCCGCGATGGCGGTCTTGCCGACGCCGGGTTCGCCGATCAGCACGGGATTGTTCTTGGTGCGGCGGGAAAGGACCTGGATGGCGCGGCGGATTTCCTCGTCGCGGCCGATCACCGGGTCGAGCTTGCCTTCGCGCGCGACTTCGGTGAGGTCGCGGGCATATTTCTTCAGCGCCTCATAGCTGTCCTCGGCCGACTGGCTGTCGGCGGTGCGGCCCTGGCGCAGATCGTTGATCGCCGTGTTGAGCGCCTGCGGCGTGACGCCGGAGGCCTTGAGCACGTCATAGGCCTTGTTGCCGGCCGTCAGGCTGATCGCCTGCAGCAGGCGTTCAGCGGTGATGTACTGGTCGCCGGCCTTCTTGGCCGCTTCCTCGGCAGCACCGAAAATCTTGGCGGTGTCCGGCGCGAGGTAGAGCTTGCCCTGCCCGCCTTCCACCTTGGGAATGGCGGCGAGCGCCTGGGCGGTGCCGTCCTGAACCTGGCGGATGCGGCCGCCGGCGGCCTCGATGAGGTTTGCGGCAAGCCCGGCCTCATCGTCGAGCAGCGCCTTGAGCAGGTGCTCGGGGGCAAATTGCTGATGGTTCGATTTCAGCGCCAGGCCCTGGGCAGCCTGGACGATCGACCGCGCACGGTCTGTATATTTCTCAAAATCCATATCGATCTCCCAAATCAGGCGAGATAACGTGCGGCCTGTCGCCTTGATCAAGCACGACGGCACCGCGTTCCGACCCTGATGTAGGTGTGGCCATTGAGTCACACAAGTGGACGGGTCGCGACATTCTGCCCCTGCCTCACCAACAGGTTATTGCCATGCCCCAGCTTACCGCCATCACCCGCTTTCCGGTAAAGGGGCTGGGCCCCGATCGCATGGACGCTGTCGGGCTGCAGGCCGGCAAGGTCCTGCCTGACGATCGCCGCTGGGCGATCGAGAACGGCCCCGGTCCCTTCGATGCGGACAATCCCGGCCATGTGAAGAAGAAACACTTTCTCATGCTCGCCGGACAGGCAGAACTGGCGCGGCTGGATTGCCGCTATGAGGATGCGGGCCAGCGCCTGTCCGTGGCGGTCGATGCCAGGGAAGCCGTGACCGTCGACCTGGAGGACGCGACGACGCATGCGCCCCTGTTCGACCGGCTGGCAGGGCTTCTCGGCGACCAGCTGCGCGGTCCGATGCGCATCGTGTCTGCGCCCGGCCAGGCGATGACGGATATTCCCCAGCCGCACATCTCGCTGATCAATGCCGCCTCGGTGCGCGACCTGGCGGCCCGGACCGGACACGAACTCGACCCGGTGCGGTTTCGCGGCAATCTGCTGATCGACGGGCTCGATCCCTGGGCGGAGTTCGACTGGATCGGCCGGGACATCCACATCGGCGATGCCGTGCTGCGGGCCCGGGACCCGATCGGCCGCTGTGCCGCGACGAGCGTCAATCTGGATACGGGCGAACGGGATATCGACCTGCCCAAGGCCCTGTTCGAACACTATGGCCACACCCGCTGCGGGCTCTATCTGAGCGTCGAGCAGGGCGGCCGTATCGCGGTGGGCGACCCGGTTTTGCTTGACGGGACCGGGGCGACCGCCTAGCCATTCGCCTTCCGGGCTCCTGGGTGCCCGCCGCTGGCAGAGAGCCTGCCCGGTGAAACCCGCTTTCCGAATTCAACTTGTCCTGCCCGGCTTCTCGCCAAAGCGAACGCCGCCTTATGGCCCGTGCAGGATGTCGCGCCGTCCGGTATCCGGGCGGTGCCCGACCGGGATGTGACCCATGAGCCAGACTGCTGCCCGCAAGACCGGGTACCTGGAAGGACCGATCGGTCCCCTGTTTGCCAGAACCGCCCTGCCCATCGTCTTCCTGATGAGCGTGAACGGGCTTCTCACCGTCGTCGATGCGATCTTCCTCGGCGTGTTCGTCGGCGCCGATGCCCTCGCCGCCGTCACCCTGATGTTTCCGATCGTGATGATGTGCATCGCCCTGGCCACGCTCGTGGCCAACGGCATGGCCAGCGTGCTGGCCCGCCAGCTGGGTGCATCCGATCATGCCGGTGCCGAGGCCAGCTTCGCCGGTGCGCACGGGCTGAGCGTGCTCACCTGCCTTGCCCTCCTGGCGGTCTTCTTCCTGGGCGGCGAGCCCCTGGTGCGGCTGGCGGCCAACGGCTCGGCCACACTGGCTGAATACGGCTATCGCTATCTGCAGATCACCGTCATCGCCGCGCCGCTGGCCTTCGCCCTCGGCCTGCAGACCACCGCCCTGCGCGTGGAAGGCCGGGTCGGCTTCATGGCGATCACCGGCGCGCTGGTGACCGTCGCCAATATGGCGATCAATTTCGTGCTGATCGCGGGCCTGGGCTGGGGTGTCGCCGGCTCGGCCATCGGCACCGCGCTCGCCCAGGCGGCCGGCCTCATCATCGTGCTCGCCTTCCGGGCCAGCGGACGCGGCGATCTGCCGGCCTTCGCCCTGCCCTGGCACCGCTGGCGCACGGGCTGGCGCGACTTCCTGGCCCTGGGTGCCCCGCAGAGCCTGTCCTTCCTGGGCCTGTCGCTGGGATCGGGCACGATCCTGGTCATGCTGCAGAACACGGCGCTGGAGGATTACGATACCACGGTCGCCGCCTGTGGCATCGCCACGCGTCTCCTGTCGTTCAGCTTTCTCGGCCTGATGGGAATGGCGCAGGCGCTGCAGGCCATTGTGGGCAATAATTTCGGCGCCGGACGGCGCGATCGGGTCGCCCGCACACTGCGGCTGGGCCTCGTTTGCGGGCTGGTCTATGCCGGCACGGCGCAGGCGATTTTCAGCTTTGGCGCGACCGGGCTGGCCGGGCTCTTCGTCGACAATCCGGTCGTGATCGCCGAGGTCGGCCGCCTGCTGCCGGTGATCGTGGCCGCCTATGTGCTGGCAGGGCCTGCCGTGATGATCTCGACCTGTTTCCAGGCCGTCGGAGACGCGTTGCGCGCCGCCCTGCTCAGCCTGTCGCGCACCTATCTGTTCGCGATCCCGCTGACGCTGGTCCTGCCGGTCTGGTTCGGGGAATGGGGAATCTGGATGGCGGGCCCGTCGGCCGAGGTGCTGCTGGCCCTGATGGCGCTGGCCGTGCTGGTCCAGGCGGCCCGCAGCGACGGGCATGATTTCGGCCTGGTGCCGCGCGGCCTGCGCGGCCGGGCCGAGCTCTAGACAGGATCGTTTCCTGCGAAATCGTTCCCGCTCCGGATTCTTGAGCGGTCGCGTGATCGAACCGGTGAACCGGTTCCCACTTCACCTGATCACGCTCCAGATACGAAAAGGGCGGCCGGGAAACCGGCCGCCCATCTTTCACAGTCCGCAATGCGGTGCGCCCGTCAGGCGGCTTCGCTTTCGGAATCGTCCCCACCGCCGGTCTTGCCGTCGGCCGAAGCGCTGGCGCTTTCCAGCGCGGCTTCCGCTGCGGCCTTGTCGGCGGCGATTTCAGCCTTGGTGCGGCGCGGACGGCGGGTCCGGCGGCGCGCGCCGTCTTCACCATCCTCGGCCTTGGCGTCCGGCTTGGCCTCTTCGGCAGCCGGCTTTTCGGCTTCCGGCGTCACGACACCGAGCGGATCTTCCTTTTCGCCGCCCCGGTCGGAGGGGCGCTGCTGGCGCTGACGGCCACGGCCACGGCGCGGTTCGCGCTCGCGATCCCCGCCCTGGTCATTGCCGGATCCATTGTTGGAGTGGCCACCGTTGGAGCCGCCGCCATTGGAGCCGTAGGACATGTCGTCATTGTCCTCGTCATCACCATTGGCCTCGGCATTGTCGCCATTATCGTCCTGGCCCGGCTCGCGCCTGGGCTGGCTGGCCTGGAGGATGCGGTAATAATGCTCGGCGTGCTGATAAAGATTTTCCGCACGCACCCGGTCACCGGCCGACGACGCGTCGCGCGCCAGCTGGAGATACTTGTCGTAGATCTGGGAGGCATTGCCACGGATCTTTACTTCCGGACCGTTGCTCTCATAGCTGCGGTTAGCCGGATTTCCGGACTTACGTCCTCGACCGCGTTGACGCTTCATATCGCCTATCCCTGTTTAACAGCGATGCTTATCTAAACTGCTGGCTTTGCTGTGCATTTGCAGGTGCAAGCCTGTGCGCCACCGAACACGTTGATCGTCGAATTGGCCGGATAATGGCAGGTGGCTCATCCGGCCGCGCGAGACCCCCGTACTGGCGCGATCCACCTGCCTTGTCGGTGACCCTAGACCGGCAAGCCACGCATTCCAAGCCCTTTTAGCGGTTTTCGCCGTTGTATCCGATGACCACCCGGTCCTGACCGGCGAGGTCGCGCAGGACGGCGGTCCCGGTCAGGCCGGCGGCCTGCGCCAGCGCGCTCACGGCCGTGCCCTGGTCATAGCCGATCTCGAGCGCCAAGAGACCGTTTTCCTTGAGGATCCGCCGCACATCACGGAAGATGTCGCGATAGGCGTCCAGCCCGTCCGCCCCGCCATCCAGCGCCATGGCCGGCTCATGGTCGCGCACTTCCGGCTCCAGTCCGGCCAGCACGTCCGAGACGATGTAGGGCGGATTGGAGACAACAATATCGAAGGCCGCGTCCGCCAGACCGTCCGACCACCGGCCGCGCGCGAAGCGGGCGCGATTCGCCAGATCGCAGCGCCCGGCATTGCCGCGCGCCACGGCCAGCGCCGCATCGGAGAGATCGATCCCGGTGCCGTGCCAGCCCGGCCGCTCGCTCAGGAGCGCCAGCAGGATGGCACCGGAACCGGTGCCCAGATCGAGCAGTTCGGCATCGCCGTCCGGGCAGCGGGCCAGCACGGCCTCGACCAGTGTCTCGGTATCGGCCCGCGGGGTCAGCACATCAGGCGTCACCGCCAGATCGAGCGTCCAGAAGGGCTGGCTGCCCAGCACCTGGCTCAGCGGTTTGCGGGCGAGCCGGTCCCAGGCGAGATCGGCGAGGCTGGCGACGCGCTGCCAGGAGACCAGGGCCGGATCGGCCAGGGCCTCGGCCAGCGTTGCCGGGGCGAGGACATGGGCGAGCATGTGGCGCGCCTCGGTCTCCGCCTCGCCGATCCCGGCGGCGAGCAGACGCTGCACCAGATCACGCCGGATATCGGCCAGGCCCAGCCCCTGCCAGGCTTCGCGCAGCGGCTTGCCCGGCGCCTTGTCGAACTCGGCCCTCGCATCGCCGACCAGCTTGTCGAAGGACCCGGTCATCGCCGGATCAGGCGTCTTCCAGCGCCGCCAGGCGGGCTGCCTGGTCTTCCGCGATCAGGGCGGAGATCACCTCGTCCAGCTCGTCGCCGGCGACGATCTGGTCCAGCTTGTAGAGGGTGAGGTTGATGCGGTGGTCGGAGACCCGGCCCTGCGGATAATTATAGGTGCGGATGCGTTCGGAACGGTCGCCGGAACCGATCTGGCCCTTGCGCTCGGCGGCGCGTTCGGCCGCGGCGGCCTCGCGCTGCATGTCGTAGAGCTTGGCCTTGAGGAGTTCCTGGGCGCGGGCGCGGTTCTGGTGCTGGGACTTCTCGGCGCACACCACCATGATACCCGTCGGCAGGTGCGTCATGCGCACGGCGGACTCGGTCTTGTTGACGTGCTGGCCACCGGCCCCGGAGGCACGCATCGTGTCGACGCGGACCTCGCTCATGTCGAGGTCGAAATCCACCTCTTCCGGCTTCGGCATGATCGCCACCGTGGCGGCGGAGGTATGGATGCGGCCCTGGCTTTCCGTCGCCGGCACGCGCTGCACACGGTGCACGCCGCTTTCGAATTTCAGCCGGCCGAACACGCCATTGCCGGAGACCTGGGCGATGACTTCCTTGTAGCCGCCATGCTCGCCTTCCGAGGCCGAGACCAGTTCCCAGCTCCAGCCGCGCAGCTGGGCATAGCGCTGGTACATGGCATAGAGATCGCCGGCGAACAGCGCCGCCTCGTCGCCGCCGGTCCCGGCGCGGATCTCGATCAGGGCGTCGGCGCTGTCATCCTTGTCCTTGGGCAGGAGCAGCAGCGACATCTCGTGCTCGAGCTCGGGCAGGCGCTCCTTGAGGGCGTAGTATTCCTCGCGCGCCATGTCGGCCATTTCCGCGTCGCCGCCCTCCATCATCTCGGCGAGATCATCGAGTTCGGCG
>PANX01000015.1 GCA_002707795.1 Maricaulis sp. | reverse complement strand
CGGGCAAAGGGTTCCAGCAGCAGGATTTCCCGCCCGGTGACGGAGGAGACGAAGAGACGGTCGGTTTCGATGTCGATCGCGACACCCTCGATCAGCGCGCCGGGCCGGTCGATCTCGGCGACGACTTCTGCCTGTCCGACCGGAGCGCTGTTGGCAGCGAGTTGCCCGGCGACCGCCTCGAAGCGTGCAGTGTTGGCCGTGCGCAGGAGAACTTCCAGGGGCTCCGGGTCAAACGCGATGCCGGCCCGGGCCATCCGCTCCAGGGCCTGGAAACCGTCTTCGGGGTTTTCCGCCCTCAGGGCCACAATGGCGAGGCCGCGCAAAATGGCGGGGTGGGCCGGTTTGAGGTCGAGCGCCGCTTCCAGCAGGCGCCGTGCCGCTTCGTAATCCGCATTGCCGATAGCGGCGTTCGCCTCGGCGAACATCTGCTGGGCGAGTGTTTGCGGGGTGGTTCCGGACGCGCCGGACTGGGCCGCAGCCGGTGCGGCGAGCAGGGCAAGCGGCAGCGCAAGGCGCAGGATCGTGTTCATGGACATCTCCCCCATCTGTCCCCCCGAACCGTGTCACGATCACGGCATGAAGCGGGATATTATGGGAAATATCACCGGCGAAAAGGCGGCTTTGCGGTGCAGGCTGCAGGCCAATCAGATCTCCAGGGCGAGATCGACCTCGCCCTCGTCTTCCACAGGGCCGGTCAGGATCACGTGATCGTCGGTGACGCGCCATTCCACATGCAGTTCGCCGCCATCGGCCATGACAGAGGCCGAACGGTCTGCCAGGCCACGCCGGTGCGCAGCAACGAGCGCGGCGCAGGCGCCGGTCCCGCAGGCCGCAGTGATGCCGGCGCCGCGCTCCCAGACGCGCAGGCGGATATGCGTCTCGTCATAGATCTGGGCGAAGCCGGCATTGACGCGTTCGGGAAACAGCGGGTCGTACTCCACTTCCGGCCCCAGCCGCGCGATCGGCAGGGTCTCGACATCCTTGACGAAGAAGACGGCATGCGGATTGCCCATGCTCACCGCGCCCGGGCGCTCGATGCGGATGCCGCCCGCTTCGGCGCCATAGTCCAGCGCGACCGTGTCCATGTCGCGCGCCAGCGGGATGTCCTGCCAGTCCAGCCGCGGTTTTCCCATGTCGACGCTGACGGTCAGCGCGCCGGCGCGCACCGCCTGCAGCAGACCGCTGGCCGTGCCGATGCTTACCGCCGGCTTGCCGCTTTTTTCCATCAGGAACCAGCCCGCCGCCCGCGTTCCATTGCCGCAGGCACCGACCTCGTCGCCATCGGCATTCCAGATCCGCATGAAGGCGTCTGCGCTGTCGCTGTGCTCGAGCACGAGCAGCTGGTCGAAGTGCAGCGCGTGCGCCCACGCCCGCACGGTATTCCGGGACAGGCCGAGGAAGCCGGCGCGCGCGCGCGCGTCCGCGAGTACGAACTTGTTGCCGGCGCCATTCATCAGTCGTGCTTTCATTCTGCCCCGATAGCGCTGTGACGCCTTTACGTCCAGCACCCGTCCGGGCTTAACTGCGCGCGACACAAGTCAAAGGGGTGACTGACATGACGTTGAAGAAGCAGTTCTGGGCGTTGAGCGCGGGGGCGCTCGCGCTCGCCGCCTGCTCCCAGCCCGCGAGCGAAGAGAGCGATACCGTGACGACCCAGACACCGGAGACCACCAGCGAGCGCCAGATCGTCCAGATCGATCCGGAAAACGATCCGCGCGTCTGGCTCGAAGAGGTCGAGGGCGAACGGGCGCTGGAATGGGTCGAGGGCCAGAACGAGCGCACCTTCGATCGCCTGCGCGGCGATGCGCGTTATCAGGACCTCTATGACCAGGCTCTGGCGATCTACCAGAGCGAGGACCGGATTCCCTATGGCGCCTATTATGGCGGCTATGTCTGGAACTTCTGGCAGGATGCCGACAACACCCACGGCCTGTGGCGCCGCACCTCGCTGGCGAGCTATCTCTCCGAGGCGCCGGAATGGGATGTGATCCTCGATCTCGACGCGCTGTCCGAAGCCGAGGACCGCAACTGGGTCTGGCGCGGCGCCAATTGCCTGGCACCGGATTATGACCGCTGCATGCTGACCCTGTCGGACGGCGGGTCCGACGCGGCCGTGCGCCGTGAGTTCGACGTCTCCGACCGCGCCTTCGTCGAGGGCGGTTTCGAAACCCCCAACGCCAAGGGCGGTGTCAGCTGGGTCGACGAGAACACGCTGCTGGTCGGCCTGGCCACCAGCGAAGAAGACTCCACCGACAGCGGCTACCCCTCGGTCTCCTACCGCTGGGAACGCGGCACCGACCTGTCCGAAGCGACCGAAGTCGTACGCGGCGACCGCGAGGATGTCGGCCTGTTTGCGTTCCGCACCGAGGACAGCGACGGCACCGTCTACATGATGGCTTCGGAAGCGGACACGTTCTACGACACGACCTGGTGGTACCTGCCGCTGGACAGCGATCCGGTGGCGCTGCCCATCCCGTCAAAATCGGACATCCAGGATCTCTATCAGGGCGAGCTGGTCTTCACGATCAACGAGGAATGGACGCCTGTGGAAGGCGGCGAGACCTATCCGCAGGGCGCGCTGCTCTCCTTCACCATGGCCGATTTCGTCGCCAGTGGCGAACTGCCGGAGGTGAAGACGGTCTATGTGCCGGGGGCGCGTGAATCCATCGGCGGTGTCGGTGCGACGGCATCGGCTCTCCTGGTGGCGATCGACGAGAATGTCGTCGGCGGGCTGGAAGCCTTCCACTTCGAGAACGGAAACTGGAGCTCGGACACGGTGCCGGTTCCGGACAATATGACGATCGGCCTGGGTTCGACGAATTCGAACGAGGACATCGCCTTCATGAATGCCGAAGGCTTCCTGACGCCGGACTCGCTTTACATGGTCAATGCGGCCGAGCTGACGGTCGAACAGGTCAAGTCGATCCCGGACCGGTTCGACACCGAAGGCCTGATCGTCGAGCAGCATGAAGCCGCATCCACCGACGGTACGATGATCCCCTATTTCGTCGTGCGCCGTGAAGACGTGCCGATGGACGGCACCACGCCGACGCTCCTGTATGCCTATGGCGGTTTCCAGGTCTCGATCCGTCCGAGCTATTCCGGCTCGCGCGGCCAGCTCTGGCTGGAAAACGGCGGTGCCTATGTCGTGGCGAATATCCGCGGCGGTGGCGAGTTCGGTCCGGCCTGGCACCAGGCGGGTCTGAAGATGGACCGCCAGCGCATCTATGACGACCTGATCTCGGTCGCCGAGGACCTGCACGAGCGCGGTCTCACCAGCCCGCGGCATCTGGGCGTGTATGGTGGTTCGAATGGCGGACTGCTGACCGGTGTGATGTACNCCCAGCGTCCGGATCTGTGGAACGCCGTCGTCTCGGCCGTGCCGCTGCTGGACATGCTGCGTTTCAACCAGCTGCTGGCGGGCGCATCCTGGATGGGTGAATACGGCGATCCGTCGGATCCGGACGAGGGCGGTTTCCTGCGCTCGATCTCGCCCTATCACAATGTCGATGCGAATGGCGATTATCCGGAAATCTACCTCTACACCTCCACCAAGGATGACCGCGTCCATCCGGGTCATGCCCGCAAGTTCGCACACCTTCTGGAGGAGCTGGGCCATGACTATCTCTACTACGAGAACACGGCCGGCGGTCACTCGGCTGCGGCCAATCTGGAAGAGACGGCCCGCCGCGACGCGCTGCTCTACACCTTCCTGATGCAGAAGCTGATGGACGATGTGGACCCGCTCGACGCCCAGGGCGAGGCACCGGCACAGGAAGAATAGCTGAGAAGGCCTTCCTCCCCACGTCAGTGGGGAGGGGGACGCGCGAAGCGGGGGAGGGGTCGCCGCGGTACGCGGCGAAATTCTGGAGCCAAGCGTCTTTCGCGGCCGGTGNCCGCGACCCCTTCGACCCGATGCTGCGCATCGGCCCACTTCCCCACGATGTGGGGAAGAAACGCGTTGGCGCCTAGTCGAAGGCGGCGTCGACCGGCCAGTCCTCGTCGGCGGAGCGCCAGAGGATGGAGGCGATCTTCCATTCACCCTCGATCTTGAACAGGGTGATGAAATTCACGCCTGTCACAAAGACCTCGCCGGTCACACCGCTCACGCCCTCATAGGCCGAGCGCACATAGGCCAGCTCGCCATAGATCGTGGTTTCGGTGCGCGTGGGGCGTTCGGTGAAACCGTTCTCCACCAGCCAGGGGCCGGAGCGCTCGATATAGTCGTCCAGCGTGATGACACGGCCGCGGCCCTGCCCGTCCTCGCCCGGAGAAACGGCACCCATGGCGGCGCCGGGCAGGTAGAGATCGCGCATGGCATCGAAGTCGCGGGCCTGTCCGACCGGACCGGAAATCACGTCATACACGGCCTGGACGGTGGCCTCCACATCGGCACGGTCATCGGCCTGGGCCGGTGCAATGACGATGGCGGCGGTGCTGGCGGCGAAAGCCGCGCGGATCAGATGTTTCATGAAACCTCCCCGGATTGATCGGGCAGAGTTTCACCGCTCCCGCCGCGAGGGCAAGTTACTCATCGGACAGGCGGGCGCAGGTGAAGCCCCGGCGTTCCGTCTCGGCGGTGGCCATATCCGTGTCCGCATCGATGACACGGCGGTAGAGAATGAGGCCGCGCGAGGTCGGGGCTGAAACGGCATGGAAGCCGGCCGGAACCTCGGCAGTATCGGCGTTTCCGGTCAGCACGATCCCGACAGGCGAGGCATCGCCATCCCGGTCGCTGAAGACGGCGAAATTATTGGTCCGGGCATCGTAGAAGCTTACGGAGGTATAATTGCCGTCGGCGGGCCAGGGCGCTTCGACAACGACAGGCCCGTCCGACACGTCATAGACGCACACAGAATAGAGAATATCCGGACTGGCGCGAACGATGGTCTGGTTGTCTTCGCGCAGGCGCGGCGCATGACGGACGTCGCCGGCCTCGCTGCCCAGCGCCCCGATCCGGTCCATCGCCTTGCCCATGATCACGCCGGGAATGGCGTTCAGCGCCAGCCAGAAACCGGCGATGGAGGCGATGGCAAAGAGACCGAGGGGCAGGAGCCAGCGCATCAGCTTGCCTCCCCGCAGCCGACCCGCTCGATCTCCGGCAGGTCGAGCGTTTCAGGGGCTTCGAGAACGACCGGGTCGGGATGATAAAGGCGCAGCGTGATCGAGAAGGCGCCGGACCGGCGCGTCGACAGCCAGGGCGTGCCGTCCGGGCGTCGCGGGCCGGCGATGAAGGTCCAGTCCGTATTGCCCAGATCGGTCCGGGTCAGGGCGTGGGCCTCGTCGCCATTGACCGGCAGGAAGTTGTCCTCGCCGTACAGCGTGAAACTCCACCAGCGTGTCGGCAGGGCGCCGCCGCTCACCCGGTACTTACAGGTCTCGCGCAGGGTCCGGCCGTTACTGTCCTCGAAGGCGGTGAAATAGACGGTTTCCGAGCGGTTGAGGGCGAGCAGGCCGCGGCGCGCGACGATGGCGCGGGTCATCGGTCCGGCGTCGCTGGCACCGATCAGCGGATTGGTGGCCCATGGGCCGACGCGCGTTCCCCCGATCTCGAGCGGACCGAAGACCAGAAACACCGCAAGCGCGGCGCCGGCTGCAAGGCCTGCAAGGAGAAGAATGAGCGAACGCCAGATCATGCGCTCACTCTAGGCGGGCATACCGGGCTTTGGAAGCGGGTTCGTGTCAGGCGGCCTTGCCGGTCTGGGTGGCGAGTTGCTGCAACAGGCCGTGGATCGCCTTCAGCTTTGGCCGGCCGTCTTCGGTCTGGGCTTCGCTCAGCCCGGCGGCCGACTTGATCTGGCGCAGCGCGCGAGCCTGCGCATCGGTGGAGCACCGGCCAAGCGGCAGCGCGCCGCCGGTTGCCAGACGCAGCAGGGCCGACGCCTTGTCGAGAGCGGGACGATCGCCGGCCTCGACCATGTTCAGGATCTTGCTCTGGTCGATGATCTTGACGCCGAGTTCGTCAAACTTCGCCGATAATTCCTGCTTGGCGTCCTTGGGGTAGGTTCCCTTGAGCACTTTTTTCTGGTGTGCGGCCAGGCGCGCCAGCCGTTCCAGCGGCTGAGCGCCACCACGGATATAATAGCCGTCCGCCTCGGACGAGCCGATGGTCGCCCGGACATAACCGGCCAACTTGCTCTTGTTGGCCTCCCCCACGAGGTTTTCCTCGAGCATGAGCAGGCGGCTGACTTCTTCGTCGATATCGGCCGAGTGCTTGAGCAGTTCGTCGATCACTTCCGGCTGCAGGAGACGGGCCGAGCGCGCCGCGAAGGTCTTGATCAGACCGTCGACCGGCAGCAGCGAGTCCGAGGAAATCACCAGGCGGCTCGCCAGATCGCGCGCCAGGCGGACCTCTTCGCGCACGCTTGTCGGACGCAGGCGGGCCGGGCGTTCCAGCTCCTTGAGCAGGCATTGCGCGATCACCGCGCGGCAACTGTCGAATTCGCGTGAATGGGTCCATTTCGCCAGACGGCGGGCACAGTTCGGCGCCATGCGCAGCGCATCTGCCTTGCCGTCACCGTCGAACAGGCAGGTCAGGCGCTCGATGGTCTCGCCGAGATCCTTGCACTTGCCCAGCAGGGCCTCGCGCCCTGCGTCGAAGCTGATGACTTCCGACACATAGCTGTCCACCTCGCCCAGGGCAAAAGCGCGTGCGTCCTCGGCCTCGGGCAGTGTGTCGGCCATGTCGAGCAGGGCTTCCAGCTTGTCGCCATACTTGCGCTCGTGACGCAGACGGTCGGCCATCGCGGCGCGCAGCGTGTAGGCGCGCTTGTCGCCGGAGAAAATACCGTTTGCGATGTCGGCGAATTTCGCTTTCCTGGGGTATTCCGGCAGCTTGGCGTCACGGGCATCCTTGTAGATGCGGCCCAGCGCCTTCTGCACCAGCTCGTTGAGCTGTTTGACCAGGGTCTGGACATTGGCGTCCTGATCGCGGGCGCTGGCGACGGCCACTTTCTGCACCGCATGCTGCAGCTCGGTACCCGAGGCTTCCAGGCTTTCCACGAGGTCGGCGCGGTGCAGAAGCTCCATGGGCAGGGCCTGCATGCGTTCCAGCCAGCCGGTCAGCACCCGCTTGATGGTGTGCCGGGCGTGGGGCTTGGACAGGTCGTCCGGCGTCAGGCACGGCAATTGTGCTTCATTGGTCCTTTCTTCGATGGCGCCATAGGTCTCTGCCCCGCCCTCGAAAACCGTCATCGAACGGAATTTGCGGGCATCGTGGCAGAAGGTTTCCTTGCTGACCCGTGCAGAACCGTCCTTGTTCTTGGCCAGCAGCGTATGAGCAAGTTTGAGAGCGGCATCACGGCTGTCATGCGCCTCCGCCAGTGCCCAGCCGGCCTTCCGGTTCTTCTTGAAAAAAACCTCGTAGTGGATATCGCCCGGCATGTACCCAGCCCCTTTGAACGGCGGAATACTGTCGCAAGAGACTTAAAACCCGGTGAACCATGGGGATAATCGGCGCTCGATGCTTGGCGCGATGTGCAGTGCGTGTCTATTGTCGCCACAAATTCAGGTTTCCATGACGGCCTGGACATAACCGAGCCCGGAGACAGCATGGCTACGATTGCACTGGTCGACGACGACGAGAACATCATCACATCGGTTTCCATCTTCCTCGAAGGCGAGGGCTATCACGTGCGCACGTACAATGATGGTGCGTCTGCGCTGACGGCCCTGGCAGAAGATCCGCCGGACCTGGGTATTTTCGATATCAAGATGCCGCGGATGGACGGTCTGGAACTTCTGCGCCGCCTGCGCCAGTCCTCGAACATCCCGGTCATTTTCCTGACTTCCAAGGATGACGAGTTCGACGAGGCTCTGGGGCTCAATCTCGGTGCCGACGACTATATCACCAAGCCTTTCTCCCAGCGCCTCCTGGGCGAACGGGTGAAGGCGGTGTTGCGCCGTGCCCGCGGACAGGATGCGCCGGTCGGCAGCGGCCCGCTGGAGCCGGGCGACAGCAAGCCGCTCGAGCGCGGCAGCCTGGTGCTCGACCCCAATCGCCACGCCTGTTCCTGGGGCGGCGAGCCCGTGCGTCTGACGGTCACCGAATTCCTGATCCTGCAGGCCCTGGCGACGCGCCCGGGCTATGTGAAGAGCCGCGACAATCTGATGGATGCGGCCTATGACGACCAGGTCTATGTCGATGACCGGACGATCGACAGCCACATCAAGCGCATCCGCAAGAAGTTCCGCGAAGTCGACAAGTCCTTCGACGCCATCGAGACCCTCTACGGGGTGGGTTACCGCTATAAGGAAGACTGACACGGCATCCTGGCGAAGCGGATTGCGCCGGGCCGGTACGGTCCTGCGCAATCTGACGCCGCGTCCCAGCTCGCGGCTGGCCCAGCTGATCCTTGTCGCCAATTTCGTGGCGCTGGGAGTGCTGGTCGCCGGCATGCTGGCGCTGACCGAGACCCGCCGCGGCCTGGTCAATGCCAAACTGGATTCGCTGCGGGCCCAGGGTGAGCTGATCGCCAATGTCCTGGCCGAGGGCGCGTCCGACGGCGCGCCGGCGCCCGTGCTGCGCAATGACGATGCGCGGGCTATCCTGCGCCAGCTCTACGTGCCCGAAGAGTCGCGCGTGCTCGTTTTCGACAAGGGCGGGCAGATCGTTGCCGACAGCCATCTGCTGGCCGATGTGTTCGAGGAAACCGTGCTGCCCCCGCCCGGCCAGCCGCGCCCGGATCTGGCCAATACGGCCCGCAGCCTGCCCAGCCGGATACTCGATACGGTGTCCAACCTGCTGCGCTCACCCGAGGAGCGCGCCGCGCTCGACCGGGATCTGGTAGACGAGGTACGCCAGGTCATCAATGGCGAGATCGTCGCCGGCGTACGCCGCGAAGCCGATGGCCGCCGTGTCGTGTCCGTGTCGATCCCGATCCAGCCCGTGCGCGCGGTTGTGGGCGTCGTCACCATCGAGAGCTACGACCTCGACCGTCTGATCGAGGCGGAACGGCGTGCGCTCCTGCCCTTCATACTGATCGCCGCCCTGGTGACGACCATGTCGTCGCTGGCACTGACAGTCTTCATCGCCCGGCCGGTACGGCGTCTGGCCCGTGCGGCGCGTGAAGCCCGGCGGGCCGGCGGGCGCCGCGTGAAAATGCCCGATCTGCGCTCGCGCAATGACGAGATCGGCGAGCTTGGCGTTGCCCTCTCCGACATGACCGAGGCGCTCTATGACCGGCTCGACGCGATCGAGAGTTTCGCCGCCGACGTGTCGCATGAGTTGAAGAACCCGCTGACCTCGATCCGCTCGGCTGCCGAAGTCCTGCCCAATGCGCGCGATGCGGAACGCCGCGACAAGCTTCTCGCCGTTATCCTCGCCGATGTGCGCCGGTTGGACCGGTTGATCTCGGATATCTCGCGTGCGTCGCGGGTCGATGCGGAACTGGCGCGCGAGGATGTCGGCCGGTTCGATCTGGCCGGCCTGCTGTCCGAGCTGGCCGACACCTATAACGCGATGGATGGTCGGCGCGCCGAGATCGTGATCGAGCGCAAGGTGCGCAACGGGCTGGTTCTGGGCCGCGACGGACCGCTGGGCCAGGTTTTCCGCAATCTGCTCGACAACGCCATGACCTTCAGCCCCGAGGGCGGCAAGGTGTGGGTGCGGCTGGTGCGGGGGCATCGCAACGGCCGGCCCAGCCTTCTGGTGCAGGTCGATGATGAAGGGCCCGGCATTCCCGAGGCCAATCTGGAGACCGTCTTCCAGCGCTTCTATACCGAGCGCCCGCGTGGCGCGGCCTTCGGCACGCACTCCGGCCTGGGCCTGGCGATTGCGCGCCAGATTGTCGAGGCGCATGGCGGCCGTATCACCGCCTCGAACCGCAGGGCCGAGGAGGGCGGGGTCGCCGGTGCACGCTTCACCGTGGAGCTTCCTGCAGCCACGGCTGACTGACAAATTGATCCGACCGTTGCAAAAAGACGCTTTCCCGCCGTTCCAAGGCGCGGTTAGATATCCGTCATGATCGGAGTCGTCGTAGTCTCTCACGGCCGTCTGGCTGATGAATTCGTGGCCGCCACGGAACACGTGGTGGGCCCCATGGATGCGCTTCTGGCTGTCTGCATCGGACCGGATGACGACATGGAAAAGCGCCGTGCCGACATTCGCGAGGCCATTGCCGACGCGGATCGCGGCGAAGGCGTGCTTGTGCTGACCGACATGTTCGGAGGCACACCGTCCAATCTTGCGATTTCGTTGCTGGATCCGGGCAAGGTCGAGGTCATTGCCGGGGTCAACCTGCCGATGCTGATCAAGCTCGCAGAGGCCCGCTCGCGGGCCGATCTGGACAGCCTGGCCCGCATGGGCGAGGACGCCGGCAAGCGCTATATCGCGATTGCCTCGAATGTGCTGGAAGGGGCCGGCAAGTGACCCAGATTGCCCGGCGGGCCGTGATCCGCAATGCCCGCGGCCTGCATGCGCGGGCAGCCGCCAAATTCGTCGAGATGGCGCAGGGCTTCGACGCCGAGATCCACGTCTCGCGCGACGGCGAACGGGTGAATGCCGACTCCATCATGGAATTGCTGATGCTGGCGGCAGGCAAGGGTTCCGAGATCGGCATCGAGACGTCCGGTCCCGACGCGGAGAAGGCGGCGGACTCCCTGACCGAGCTGGTCGAGGCGGGGTTCCACGAGGAAGACTGACGCCGCCTCCGCCCGGCATTGCGCATGAAAAAGGCCCGCACGATGTGCGGGCCTTTTCGTGTCCGGTGGTGCCGCCGTCAGGACGCCGGCGTGTCCGCTTCGCTGCGCTCGACATCCAGGTCCGGGGTGCCGGGCGCCGTGTCGCCTGCCTGGCGCGCCGGCAGCATCGGGTCATTCCCGTCATCGTCGAACAGCGGGTCGTCGACCGGCGCCGCCGCAGCCGGTGCTGCATTGCCCGCCGCTTCCACGGCCGCAGCCACGCGCGTCTCGACCTCATCGAGCGCCGGCGAGGTCGACGGGGTTGCAGGCAGACCGGCCGGTTCTGCAGGCGTGGCACCGGCCGTTTCGGCCGCCGCTGTTGCGTCAGCATCGGATGTGTCCGCTGCCCCGGCCTGAACGGCTGGCTGGCTTGAAGCCGGCATGGGCGGAGGCGAAGCGAGCGGCATGGTGCGTTCGTCTTCCATCGATGCGGTGTCTTCGGCCTCATCGGCATCCGTGGCCGGTGCGTCATCGTCCGAGCCCTGCTCGGCCGCGCTCAGCGCGGCAGCCGCGGCAACGGCATCAAGGCTGGGAAGATCGTCATCCTCTTCCGGGGCCGCGGTCTCGGCGGGNGTCGCCGTTTCCGGCTCGGCGGTCTCCGAGGCTTGTTCAGGGGTCCCGGCAGCGCCGGCCTGCGGTTCGGCCGCTTCGACTTCGGGCACCGCGTCGCTGGCGGCAGCGTCATCGTCGGACGCGACAGACGGATCCGCCTCCGCCTCGACCGGCGGCTCGGCGTCGTCTTCGGCAGCCGGCTCGACCACAGCGATCTCGGCCGGCAACACGGCTTCGACCGGGGCCGGGGTTGTGTTGCCGGTTTCCGGCTCGGTCTCGGCCGCAACGGGCGCGTCATCCGCTTCCGCCGGAACGGGTGCAGCCTCGGCGTCCGGGGTCGCGTCATCAGCCGTGCTCGACTGATCGTCCATCTCATCATCGGCCGCAGCCGAACTGGCGGTCTCGTCTTCGGCATGCACGGCTTCTGCTTCGCCGGCATCGCCGGGGCGGGCGCTGGTCTCGGCGGTCGGGCTGGGGTCGCCGTCAGCTGCCGCGGGCGGCAGTTCCAGTTCCGGTCCGGCCTCTGCTTCACCATTGGCCGCGTCATCGGCGGGCTCAGCCGCTTCTGCGTCGTCCGCGGTCGTTTCCGTATCATCCTCCGGCCGGGCTGCAGTATCGGCGGGAGCCGTGGCCGCAACCGCCGCCGTGGCAGCTGCAGCGGCGACACCGCCGGCATCGCTGCCGCGCACGCTTTCCTGCGGCGGATTGCGCAGAACATGTCCGGCCAGACGTTCGACGCGCGCATTGAAACGCCCGGCATCGCGGACCCGGTTGAAGAAGCCGGCCGCAAGGAAGAGAAGGACTGCGCCGCCGATCAGGGCGAGCGTCGCCCCGACCCCGCCGAAGATGACACCCGCCATGACGGCGAATGCGGCAAAGGCGGGCACGTAGAGCAGGCGCCAGGACCGCGCGAGATAGGCGACAAGTGCGAGCACGCCGCCACCGATCGCGATCCCCCATTCCGTGAGCTGGTCCATCGGCACGAAGCCGAGGCCGGCGATCGCGTCGAGCAGGCCGGTGGGCAGCGCGGCTTCCAGGCGCCAGCCGGCCAGGCCCGGGGCGACGGCCGCAAGCTCGTCCATGATGCTGAAGGCAGGGATGCCGGCCATCATGCCGCCATTCATTTCCGTCAGGAAAGCGTGCAGCAGCGGCCAGACGGCAGCGAGCGCAGTGAGCGCGAGCAGCAGGACCGAAAGCCACCAATTGAAGCCGCGCGTCACGCCGGAGCGGGCCAGCAGCGTCGTCGCGTCCGGTGTCGTGCGGACCCAGGTCTCGCGGGTGTGATTGATCAGGGCCGCCGGGCGGGAGCGGCGGTTCGGGCCGGCCTGCACGCGCAGGATCGTGGCGCTGTCGCCCGGCGTCAGGGCATTGGACGCTTCGGTCAGCCGGATATCGTGATCCATGCCGTCATCGTCGCGCAATTGTCCGGACGCGCCGTCAGCCTGTCTGATTTCTCCGGAAATCGTGAAGAAGTCGATCCGGCGGGCGCCATAGGCCTGCCCGGCATGCGCGGTTGGTAACAAAGACATGGTTCAACGCACCTCTGACATCAGGTCATACACCAGGTCCGCGTGCCGGAATGGATCAAATCGGCGCGTCCCTCACCCAATTGAAGGCGAACCCTACAAGTTCGGGGCCGAAAATTGAACGCCTTAATCCTCTCTTAACAAAATGTTCGTCTTGCCGCGGCCGTGAGGAACCGGCTTGAGTGACCCGGATAAAGCGATAGCTTGCCGGTCATGCGCGCGATCCTGATCCCCCTCCTTCTTGCCCTTTCGTCCTGCACGGCGGTGCCGCAGGCGATACCGCTGCCCGGAACAGGCGCGACGCGCGGCCCCTTCATCCCGCGCGACGAATTCCCGGTTCCGCCCAATGTCGAACGCCTGATCGGGCCCGAAGACTGCCGCGGCTCCACGCTGGCAGCGGTCTCGGCCGATATCCCCGATTATCCCGTGCGTGCCTGGTCGCTGGGGCGGCAGGGCTGGGTCGTGGTGCGGTTCGATGTCGAGGCCAATGGCGATGTCGACAATGTCCGCATCGCGCGTGCCGTGCCGGACGGCCCGTTCAACCGGGAGAGCCGTCAGACCGTGCGCGCCTGGCAGTTCCGCCCGCTCGACGCGGGTGTGGACCGTCTGGACAATTGCGTGGTCATGTTCGAATTCCGCGCCGGTGAAGTCGCCCTGCGCTAGACGCGTGCTGTTGCGGCTGTAGCGTTAATTATTTTTGCGGCCTCAGGCATCGCCCCGGACTCGCGCGCCCGGTATCATGCTGATTCGCGCGGACCCGACATGGGTGGGCAAAGGGCCGCGCCCAGGACAGCTCGATGACGGGACAGACATTTCAGATCGTGACGCTCATTGTCACCGTCGGTGCGATGGCTTTCGCCGTCGCCGTCGGGCTGTGGGCCTACCGTCTCACGGCCGGCGCCCGCACGGCCCAGCTGGTCTGGCGCCGCAAGCTGGCCGAGCTGGAAGACCGTCTTGCCCGCGCCGACAGCGTGTTCGGCGCCCATCCCGGCCTCGTACTTGTCTGGGACGACGCTACCTTCGACGAAAGCGATACGGGCTGGGGCCAGCCGCGCATCTTCGGCTCCTCCGTTGCCCTGGCCTCCCTGCTGCGTTTTGCCGAAGCGACCGATGGTCCCAATCCCGCCGGCATCCTGATGGAAGGTCTGGCGGATTATGAAGCGCGCTCCGCGGGCGGTGACGAAACCACGCTGCGCCGGCGCTTCAACGAGCTTGCGCAGAAGGGCCAGCCCTTCTCGCTGACGATTCTCGGGCCGTCCGGCCGCTTCCTGGAAGCCGACGGCCGCGCTGCCGGAACCCAGCTGGTCGTCTGGCTGTCCGACGCGACGATCCGGGGGCTGGAGGAATCCAATGCCCGCGGCCGCATGGAAGAGGCGCGACGGCTGGTTTCGAAGGACCCGATGGCTTTTCTGGACATGCTGGGCCGCGCCCCGGTTCCGGCCTGGCGGATGAATGTGTCCGGTCGGCTGGAATGGGTGAACCAGGCCTATGTCGCCGCTGTCGAGGGCAAGGATCTCGATACGGTGCTGCAAAAGCAGACGGCACTGGATGCGGGCATGTCCGACCAGGCGGTGCAGGCTGCCGAGCAGGGTGAACCCGTGTCGGAAACCCGCACGGTCGTTGTCGAGGGCCGCCGCCGCTCGATGCAGTTCCTTGTCTTCCCGGTATCGGGCGGAGCCGCCGGCTTCGCAATCGATTCGACCGAAGCCGAGGAGGCCAAGTCCGATCTGGCGCGCTTCCGCCGGGCTCATGACGAAACCCTGAACCACATGGCCGAGGCCGTGGTGGTGTTCGACCGGTCCAAGCGTCTCAATTTCTACAACACGGCCTTTTCGCGCCTGTTCAAGCTGGACGATGCCTGGCTGAACGAGCGCCCGGGCCATGGCCAGTTCCTCGACCGGATGCGCGAAAAGCGGCTGCTGCCCGAACAGGCGGACTATTCCGGCTGGAAAACCGACGAGCTGGCCCGCTACGACCTGCCGCCGACCGACGAGACGCCGGACGAGCTGTGGCCGCTGCCCGATGGCCGCACCCTGCGCGTTGCCCGTCAACGCCACCCGCTGGGCGGCCTGATGCTGATCTTCGAGGACAAGACCGACGAGCTCGCCCTGCGCGCCCGCTACAACACGCTGATCAATGTCCAGCGCGCCACGCTCGACAAGCTGCACGAGGCGGTCGCCGTGTTCGGTGCGAATGGCCGCCTGCAGCTGCACAACAATGCCTTCGAGGATATCTGGGGTTTCGAGGCCGAAGAGCTGGACGGCCAGCCGGAGTTCGACCAGGTCGCCGAGACCTGCGCCGCGCTGTTTGCCGACGACCGGGTGTGGAACGACATCAAGGCGCGCGTCACCGATCCCAGCCCGCAGGCCCGCAAGCAGGTGACCGGCGAGATGCGCCGGTCCGACGATCGCGTGCTGACCTATCTCACCCGTCCTCTGCCCGATGGCGCGACGCTGATCTGCTGGGATGACGTCACCGACAGCCGCCGCATCGAGGAAGCCCTGCGCGAACGTGCCGAGGCGCTGGAAACCTCCGAGCGCATCAAGACCGAATTCGTCGAACATGTGAGCTACCAGCTGCGCACGCCGCTCACCACGATCAACGGCTATGCCGACATGCTCGCCCAGGGCTTTGCCGGGGCGCTGAGCGATCGGCAGAAGGAGCCGATGGCGGCGATCCAGATGGCCGCCGAGCATCTGGCCAAGCTGGTCGACGACATTCTCGATGTCGCGGCGATCGATGCCGGCCAGCTCGAACTGGATCTGGGTGATGTCGACGTGGCCGATGTGGCGCGCGAGGCCGCCGAGCTCATTCAGGCGCGCGCCGACCATCATTCGATCAAGCTTGGTGTCGATGTCGAGGGTGCGTCCGGCCTGATCCGCGCCGACCGGAACCGTATAAAGCAGGTCGCGATGAACCTGCTGTCGAATGCGATCCGGCACGTCCAGACCGGTGGCGAAGTGACCATCGGTGCGCGCCGCTCGGAAGACCAGCTGACGCTCTGGGTGGCTGATGACGGTGAAGGCATTGCACCGGAGAAACAGGCGACCGTGTTTGAGCGCTTCTCGCGCGGCGAGCGCGGCGGCGCCGGCCTCGGCCTGTCCCTGGTAAAGGAAATCGCCCAGTTGCACGGCGGCTGGGTGGAGCTGCAGTCCGAGCCGGGCAAGGGCACCAAAGTGTCCTGTCACTTCCCGTCGGAACCGCATGGCAATGCCGTGCCGCCGGAACTCGACCTGGCCCGCCGCCCGGCGTCGGGCCGCGCCTGAGGCGGGGGCGATGTGGCCGTTCCGGCGCACGCCCCGGCTGATCGAGCTCGACGATATCCCTGAATGCGATTTCGGTGCGCCCTGTCCGATGCTGTCGGCCTGCGAGGGACGGATGAGCCTGGTTTATCTGATGCAGGACACCGATCCCGACTGGGACGGGGAGACGGCACGCGCCATCGACTTCGACACCGCCGACCTGCCGGTTGCCGCCATCCGCTTCGTCCGGCCTCATGCCCACAAGGCCGGGCCGCCGGGCGAAGAGACACTGTCTGGACACCCGCTGGCGTCGCGAGGGCTTTATCCCTGCGGTGCGTTTGAAGTGCGCCGGTCGGACTGGATCGATGCGCTGCGACAGGTGGACAGTATTCGCCCATCGCACAATGGCGAGCGCTTCCGCAAGCTGCGGCACTTCATCTTCACCTTCCGCGAATCCACGATCGAGGTTGCGGCCGACGGATACGAGGTCGCGCTCCTGGGACCGCTATCCATCCGCGAGGCGCTGCAACTGGAAGCGGGACGCCTGGCGCGCTAGCCCTGGTGCTCCGGCATGCGGACGATCAGGCCGTCCAGCGCGTCGGTCACGGTGATCTGGCAGGACAGGCGCGAGGTCTCCTGGACGTCTTCGGCGAAGTCCAGCATCGACTCTTCCATGGGTTCACGCGAACCGGTCTTGTCCGCCCAGGCCGGGTCGACATAGACATGGCATGTCGCGCAGGCGCAGGCACCGCCGCAATCGGCGTCGATACCGGGGACAAGGTTGCGCACCGCGCCTTCCATGACCGACAGGCCGTTGGGAACGTCGATCTCGTGCTCGGTACCGTTGTGCTCGATATAGGTGATCTTCGGCATGCGTAACTCCGTGAACCGCCATGGACATGAACAGCGTTCACAGCAGAGTCAAGATACAGCCTCACCGCTTGCCGCTGCGCCCGGGCTTCGCTAATCGCATGGCATGGGGTCTTCACACACGCATCACCTCGATGGACTGGAAGCCACACGCCGCCTCGGCGCCCGCCTGGCCGCGGTACTAGCACCCGGCGATGCCGTGCTTCTGACCGGCGATCTGGGGGCGGGCAAGACCACGCTCGCTCGCGCCGTGATCGCGCAATTGTGTGGAATCGAGGAAGCGCCCAGCCCGACCTACACGCTGGTCCAGGTCTATGACACGGATGCGGGCGACGAGGTCTGGCATGCAGATCTCTACCGTATCGAGGACCCGTCCGAGCTCGACGAGCTTGGACTGGACGACGCGTTCGACTCGGCGATCTGTCTCGTGGAGTGGCCGGACCGCCTGGGCGACAGGCTGCCGCCGGACCGTCTGGAAATCCTGTTGAGCGGAGAAAACACCGACTTGGAGTCAGGCCGCAAAGCCCGGATAACGGGGTATGGCCGGTGGGAGGAAAGAGTTGACGACATCTGATCGCGATCGCGCCCTCGACGCGTTTCTCGACCGAGCCGGCTGGGCCACGGCACAGCGCCACCCCCTGGCCGGTGATGCTTCGACGCGCCGCTATGTCCGCCTGGCCGACGGCGCGCGCACGGCGATGCTGATGGATGCGCCCTCCGGCGCCGAGGCGCCTGCCTGCCCGCCCGATGCCAGCCCCGAAGAACGCAAGGCGCTCGGCTATAATGCCGAGGCGCGTCTGGCCGGTCCGAATCTGACGGCTTTTGCCGGACTGTCGGACGCGTTGTGCGAGCGTGGCTTTTCTGCCCCGTCCATCCTGGCGAGCGATCTGGAACACGGCTTCCTGCTGCTCGAAGATCTGGGTGACGCGCTGTTCGCGCGGCTGCTGCCGGACCAGATGCACGAAGGCTCTCTCTATGCCGCCGCCGTCGACACGCTGGCGGCGATCTACCGGTCCAGCTTCCCTGATGCGGTCGAGGCCGGCGGGCAGAGCTGGCCGCTGCAGGCCTATGATGCGACGGCCCTGATGGCCGAGGCCGATCTCTTCGTCGAATGGTTTCTGGGCCGGCATGCGGGCGTGACCCTTTCCGAGGCGGCGCTGGACGAATGGCGCGCCATCTGGACCCGCGCCTTCGGCCGGCTGGAAAACTGCCCGCCCGGCCTCGTGCTGCGCGACTATCATGCGGAGAACCTGATCTATCTGCCGGAGCGCCAGGGCGAGGCTTCGGTCGGCCTGCTCGACTTCCAGGACGCGCTGATCGGCCATCCGGCCTATGATCTCGTCTCCCTGCTGGAGGACGCCCGCCGCAATGTCGACCGCAAGCTCGCCGTGCCGCTGAAGGCGCGCTTCGTCGAGCGTGCCGGCCTGCGCGATGCGGCCGGGTTCGACGCCGCCTATGCCGTCCTCGGCGCCCAGCGCAATGCCAAGATCCTCGGCATTTTCGTGCGGCTGGCGGTGCGCGACGGCAAGGCGCGCTATCTCGACATGCTGCCGCGCGTCGCCCGCCACTTCGCAGGCGATATCCAGCATCCCGCGCTGATGGAGCTGAACCTGTGGATCAAGGCGCATGCCGGCGCCGTGCTGCTGGAAGCGCACAAATGACGCGGATCACACGGGGCATGGCCCTGGCCGCCGGGCTGGGCACGCGGATGCGGCCGATCACCGATGAGCGGCCCAAGGCGCTGGTCGAGGTCGGCGGCAAGGCATTGGTCGACTGGGCGCTGGAGCGGTTCGCCGCGGCGGGTGTCGAGGACTGCGTCGTCAATATCCACCACTTCCCGGAGCTGATGCGCGCTCATCTCGAACGCCATACCGGCACGCCGGCCATCGCCATCTCGGACGAAACCGGCGAGGTTCTGGAGACCGGCGGCGGCGTGGTGAAGGCGCTGCCTGCCTTGGGCAATGATCCGTTCTTCGTCTCCAATATTGACGCGGTCTGGGTCGATGAGGGCGCGCGCGAACTCGACCGCATGCAGGCGGCCTGGGATCCGGAGCGGATGGATGTGCTCCTGCTCCTCGCGCCGATGGAACGCACACTCGGCTTTGACGGTGCCGGCGATGTCTTCCTCGAAGCGGAGGGGCAGGTGCGGTTCCGGGGCGCAGCCCCGTCGGCCCCCTACGCCTTTGCCGGTGTCCATATCGTCCATCCGCGCATTCTGGCCGGCCGCAAGGCCGAGCGCTTCTCCATGATGGAGATCTGGAAGGCACTGCAGCCGGAGGGACGTGTCCATGGCATCGCCATGGAGAGCTTCTGGATGCATGTCGGCGACCCGGGCGCCCTGCGAGAGGCCGAGGCGCGGCTGAAAGGGTGAGCGCGCGGATTTTCGATACGCCGGCCCCGCGCCTCTTCACCCTGCCGCCGCAGGACGATTTCCTTCGCACCGTTGCCCGCACCCTGCGCGCCGAATTCGATGCGGCGGGCAATCCGGATGCCCTGACCCGTATCCTGATCCTCACGCCGACCCGCCGGGCGGCCAAGGCGCTGGGCGACATCTTCGCCGAGGAAGCCGGTACCGGCGTCGCGCTTCTGCCGCTGATCCGGCCGATCGGCGATGTCGATGTCGACGATCCGCCCTTCGAGCCCGGCGAGCTCGCGGGCATTGCGCCGCCGCCCGTCTCGCCCGCCCGCCGCCGGTTCGAACTGGCGCGGCTGATACTGGCCAAGGAAGCCGCCCTGGGCCGGCCGATCGGCATCGGCGGAGCGCTGGCGTTGGCCGAACCCCTGGCTGCGTTGATGGACGATCTGGCGACCGAGGAAGTCAACGACTTGTCCGCCATCGACGAGGCCATGCGCGATCATCTGCCGGCCGACCGGCGCGAGGCGGTCGAGTTTATCGACATCGTGCAGCGTGTCTGGCCGGCGCGCCTGGCCGAGCTGGGCCTCACCGATGCCGCGGCGCGTCGCTCGCTCGTCCTGCGCAAGCTGATCGAGCGCTGGCAGACCAGCCCGCCCGATCATCCCGTGCTCGCCATCGGTTCGACGGGATCGATCCCGGCGGCCCGCGACCTGATGCAGGTGATCGCCGGCCTGCCGCAGGGCGCTGTCGTGCTGCCCGGCTTTGACTGGGATGCGGATGATACCGCCTGGGCCGCCATTGACGACGTGCACCCGCAATGGGCGATGAAGGAATTCGTCGCTCGCTGCGGGGTGGCGCGGTCCGACGTTCGTGCCTGGCCGGGTGCTGCCGAGGCGCGTCCCGCCGAGATGCGTCGCCGGCTGATTGCCGAGGCCTTGCGCCCGGCCGGGACGACGGATGAATGGATGTCGCGGATCGGGCATCTGCGCGGGCGCTTCGGCGAGGACTTTTTCGAACGCGCATTGTCGGGCCTCGCACTGATCGAGGCACCGGATCCGATCAGCGAGGCGCGGGCCTGTGCGCTGATGCTGCGCGAGACGCTGGAGACGCCCGACTGCACCGCCATCCTCGTCACACCCGACCGCGCGCTGGCGCGGCGGGTCTCCGCCGAGATGGCCCGCTTCGGCGTGAAGCTGGACGATTCCGGCGGCGCCTCGCTGGCCGAGACACCGGCCGGGGCTTTCCTGACACGCCTGCTCGATGTGGCCGAGGATCCCGGCAGCGTTGTCGCTCTGTCGGCGCTGTGGAGCTCACCCCTGTTCAGCGCCGGTTATCCGCGCGGAATGGTCCACACCGTCCTGGCCAAGTTCGAGGCTGAAGCCCTGCGCGGTGCGCGGCCCGGACATGATCTTGCCGCCGTGCGCCAGCGGCTGGACGGCAAATATGTCGAGCTGTTCGACGACGACAAGGCGCTGGTCCGGACGCTGCTCGACCGTCTGGAACAAGCCTTCGCGCCACTGATCGACGGTGCGACGCGCAGCGCGGCCGCCTGGGCGGAAGCGCATGCCCGCGCGGCGGAGGCCCTGTCGGCAACACCGCAGGGCGAGGGCGCGCTGTGGGGCGGGGAAGGCGGTGAGGCGGCGGCCGGACTGGTCCGTTCGCTGCTGGAGGAGAGCGACAGCCTGCCGGAGATGTCGCTGACCGATTATGCCGCAGCCGTGCGCGAACTGATCGGCGCGCGGCGCGTGCCGCCCAGGCTGGGCGTGCATCCGCGCCTGCAGGTTCTCGGTCCGCTGGAAGCGCGTCTGATCTCGGCCGACCGGGTGATCCTCGCCGGGCTCAATGAAGGCGTCTGGCCGGCGGGACTGGGCGCGGACCCCTGGCTCTCCCGCGGCATGCGGATCGCGGCCAAGCTGGGCGCGCCGGAGCGCCGCTATGGCCTGGCCGCGCACGATTTCGCACAGCTGGCTGCCGCGCCCGATGTGATCCTGACCCGGGCGGGCAAGGCCGATGGCGCGCCGACTGTTGCCTCGCGCTGGGTCTGGCGCCTGAAGACGCTGGCCAGCGGCGCGCTGGGCGAAGCGGGGGCCGCAGCCGCGCTGGCGCCGAAGACCGACTACCTCGCCCTGGCGCGCGTGCTCGACGAGACCGGCAGGGCACCTGTACCGGCGCCGAGGCCTGCTCCGTCTCCGCCCGTTGCCGAACGGCCGCGCAAGCTGTCGATCACGGAAATCCGCACCTGGGTCCGCGACCCCTATTCCATCTTCGCGCGCCATGTTCTCGGCCTGCGCCGGCTCGATCCGGCCGACATGCCGCCGGGCGCGCGTGAGCGTGGTACGGCCCTGCACGCCGCGCTGCAGGATGTGGTTCCGCTCTGGCGCGCTGCCGTGCCCGCCGATGCCGAGGACCAGCTCGTCGCGGCCGCGGAACCCAACCTCCTTGAATGGGGATTCCAGCCGGGCGAGATGGCGGTGGAGCTGGCGCGCTTCCGCCGGGCTGCGGCCTGGCTGGTCGCCTGGGAACGGCGCCGTCGCGATCTCGGCATCACGGTCGACCAGGTGGAGATCCGGGGCGAGCGGACACTGGACGGGCCGGCC